>NZ_JANBOB010000017.1:0-89547 GCF_035615195.1 Acinetobacter sp. IK31
GGCTTATTACGTTCAAACTTAGCCTTAGCCATGTTTATATTCCTCGTTTACGTCGAACACCACTCTGAGCCGAACTCAGCATCGACATATCGCCTAAAAAATCAAACACCCAATACTTGAAAAGCAGACTAATAAGCCTGCTTTTTAAATCTTTGTAGAAAATCTACTAAACTGTATCTGGAGCTCTTATCGAGATTTGAACTCGAGACCTCTCCCTTACCAAGGGAGTGCTCTACCACTGAGCTATAAGAGCGATTATCCTTCGATGGAGCGGGAGACGAGGGTCGAACTCGCGACATGCAGCTTGGAAGGCTGCCGCTCTACCAACTGAGCTACTCCCGCACGATGCTGGTATACTTAGCACTTCAATCGAAGTTAATGGTGGTGAGAGAAGGATTCGAACCTTCGAAACTTTCGTAGCGGAGTTACAGTCCGCCCCCTTTGACCGCTCGGGAATCTCACCACTTCACACTTATTTCAGTGTTATTCTTCACTCAACAACTTTACACTTTTAAGATGGTGCCGGCACACGGATTCGAACTGTGGACCTACTGATTACAAGTCAGTTGCTCTACCAACTGAGCTATGCCGGCGTTTCTTAGTGTTTCGTACGTTTCGTATCGGAACGGTGTGCAGTTTAGCAAAACTTCCAAACGATGCAAGCAGTTTTTTAAAAAAAACTGCTAAAAACTCATAAAATCAATCCGTTTGACGATAATTCAACCGCTTTGATCACTGCGCGAGCTTTTATTTGTGTTTCATTCCATTCTGATTCAGGGTTTGAATCGGCAACCAAGCCTGCTCCAGCCTGCACATATACCTTCTTATCACGGATAACACACGTACGGATTGCAATCGACATATCCATTTCCCCATGCCAACCTAGATACCCCACCGCCCCACCAAAAACGCCTCGCTTAACAGGCTCAACTTCATCAATAATTTCCATTGCACGAATTTTCGGTGCGCCAGATAAAGTACCTGCCGGGAAAGTTGCTTTAAACACGTCTAGTGCATCAATATCATCACGCACCTCACCTTGTACATTTGACACAATGTGCATGACATGCGAATAGCGCTCGATGACCATTTGATCAGTCACTTTAACCTTACCAATTTTAGAAACTCGACCGACATCATTTCGACCAAGGTCAATTAACATTAAATGCTCTGCTATTTCTTTTTCATCAGAAAGTAAGTCTTTTTCTAAAGCGATATCTTCTTCTTTAGTTTTTCCACGTGGTCTGGTACCAGCAAGCGGGCGAACTGTCGCAATTCCATTTTCCAGACGAGAAAGAATTTCAGGCGATGATCCTACAATATGGAATGGTTTGTTATCTGTAATGGTTTGACCCTGTACCAAAAACAAATATGGTGAAGGGTTTAAATGACGTAAAGCACGGTAAACTTGCAAAGCCTCACCATCAAAGTCCGAAACCATACGCTGGCCCGGAACAACCTGCATCACATCACCTGCACGGATATATTCTTTAACCTTTTCTATGGTCTCAAGGAATTTCGCCTTACCCGTAATCGATTCAAAATGAGGCGGTGTATGCGGCTTAGCTTGCAAACTCACTGGTGTAGCTAATAACTGCTCTAATTGATCTAACTTTTGCTGAGCATCTTCATAAGCATGTGCCTGCGTTGTATCTGCATGCACAATTAAAAATAAAGTATCTTTCAGGTTGTCAAAGACAATGACTGTCTTTGAGAGCATCAACCACAAGTCTGGTAAAGCAATTGGATCAGCCGCAGGTACATTCTTTAAACGTGGCTCAATATAACGAACTGCATCATATCCCAAATAACCCACTAGCCCGCCAGTAAAACTTGGTAATGCTGGCAAAAGCTCAGCTGGTGGCACTGTAAATTGCTTCTGAAATTCACGAATATATTGAAATGGATCTAGGCAATCTTCTTGTGTAATTGAGCCATCAGCATGCTGTATAGACAAGACCCCTGCATTACATGAAAAAACTGTCGATTCGCCTAAACCGATCATGGAGTAGCGCGCCCAATTTTCACCACCTTCAACTGACTCAAATAAATAAGCTTGTTTTTGCTCCTTAAAACGAGCAAAAACAGATAAAGGTGTTTCCGTATCTGCCAAACGCTGGCGATAAACTGGAATAGTGTTGTAACCCGATGCCTTAAGTTGTTCAAATTGCGCTAATGTGGTCATGAATTTTTCTCTAATATGGTTTCGATTTAAAACGGTGTTTTTCTAGTTTCGATTTAGACACGCCATCGAAAAACCATACGCTTATTCATGCTGATCTCCATTTCACTCATTAAATAATTAACTCAGCCAAACTATCAACCACTTGCTGAGGTTGGCAATCATAGATATTTTCTCCATGATTATAGCCATAGCTAACCACAATACAATCAATTCCCGCACGGCGCGCCGCCTCAATATCATTACTTGAATCGCCAATCATGAGCGCGTGCGAAGCAGATACCTTTAAACTTTGCATACAATGCAACAACGGCAATGGATGTGGTTTTCTCTCTGGCAAACTATCTCCCCCAAGGACAACTTGAAAATAAGAAGAAAGTTCTAAGGCATCAATTAACCCTTGAGCAAGTTGCACAGGCTTATTGGTAACACATGCCATATGTATATTCAAAGCTTTACAGTGCTTTAAGAACTCAGTTACTCCAGGATAAATTTGAGTATTCACACAAAGCTCTACCCCGTATATGTCAACAAATTTCTGTAAGAGGACTTTATGTTGTTCGGTGTCTAATTTTCCAAAAATATGCAACAGAACACTTTCACAAAGTTTAGACACTCCTTTACCGACCCATGCTCGTATCTGGGCTTCTGTTATTAAAGGCCATTCTAATTCTTGCAAGCTTAGATTCATTGATCTATATAAATCAGCAGCAGAATCAACCAGTGTTCCATCTAGATCAAATAAAATTAAATCGCGCTTACTTAGTTGTGCAACAGACATCTTCTTCTTCTCAAAATTAAAAAGGCATGCGTTTAGCATGCCTTGATTGTAAAAGCACCAACAGATTATTTAAAGAATAACCATGCTAATAAAGCTAAGATTACTAAAATAATAATAGTGATTAAACCAACTGAGGCATTCTTCTGTTGCTCTTTTTCTTCAGCAATACGAGAAACAGGCTCATCAAAGCTAACAGGCGCTTGTGGCTGCTGTGCTTTAACATCTATACCTTCTGGAATAGGTGCAGGTTTTGGTATAGAAATATTTTGCGGCATACCATCGCGGCTCACTTCTATTTCAGTAGCACGCTCTGTAAGGCTTGGCATCCCTTGATCGCTTAAATCTTGAGATGGTGCCGTATTTACAGGTTCTGCTTCAATTTCGGGTAAATCAGCAACTTCTTGCGCAGGTGCAAACACAGAGAATTTAAAGCTAGCGAATTGAACAATATCGCCCTCATACAATTGCTTCTCTTGCTCAATACGAATGTCATTTACAAATGTACCATTCGAAGAGTTTAAGTCTTGAACCCAAAGTAATTGGTCTTTTAAAAGCAGAGCTGCATGGCGACGTGAAATCTCAGCAGCTTGTAATAATAAATCGGCATCTTGATGGCGCCCCACCAACATATCACGATCAATATTAATTTCTTGTCCAGTAAACTCACCAGTAATTGCTTGTAATTTCCAAGTCATGCCTATGTGTCCTAATCCATCATTTTCTCAATAATAACACGCTACTATGGTGCTGTGCTTGGACGCAATGTCGTTGTTGTTACCGTATTTTTAGTACGGTTCACCTCAGGGTCTGGTAACTGTAAAGTTTGCTTTTGCACTGCTGGCTCTACAGCAACTGGTGTAGTGACTGTCGAGCTTTTTCCACCAGAAGGAACCTGTTGATAATTTTTTGGCTGAGAGGCAATACTTGGCGGCGTCATTTTTTGATTGTAGACGTCATCAACCTGTTCAGGCAGTTTGGCAAAATTGCCATTTTTATCCATCGCCAATTGCAAGCTGTAAAGTTGGCTATAGCGCTGCTGAGACAAACGGCGTACATCATTTGCATCACCCACAATTGTTGGATGAATAAAGACAAGTAGATTACGCTTGATATTACTTCGAGTATCCGATCGGAACAATCTACCTACGTATGGAATACTGCTTAATCCCGGTATTCCTTGGCGATTAAATTCAACATCATCAGATACTAAACCACCCAAAACCACCGTCTGTCCATGTTCAGCCAATACAGCCGTTTTAATAGCACGTTTATTGGTAATCAAATCGGCAGCCTGACCTTTACTCGCCTGAACATTTGAAACTTCTTGTTCAATTTCAAGTCGAACTGTGCCATTTTCACCTATGTGAGGTATAACTTTTAATGTCACCCCCACATCTTTACGTTCAACAGTTGTATATGGGTTGATACCGGTACTATTCGTAGTAACTGACCCCGTTACAAATGGAACGTTCTGACCTACAACAATATAAGCTTCTTCATTATCCATTGTCACAATAGATGGTGTAGACAATAAATTAGAAGCTGTATTTTCTTTTAATGCTTGAATTAGAGCGCCATAAAGTTGACGAGAACCATCTGCACCCTCTTTATATTTACCTAGTGCTATTGAACTACCCGCACCAATTGCACTTCCTAGACCAGAGGCACCGCCAGTTAGGTAACCTGCCGCAAGCGATGCCAAACTAGAACCTGCATTGGTAAAGTTAATTAAACCTATACCACTATTAATATCACCAAGTGCCCACTGCACCCCCAATTGATCGGCATCTTTCCCAGAAACTTCAATAATCGCTGCTTCAATGAGTACCTGCTGACGGCGGATATCAAGCTGCTGGATAGCAGACTCAATTTCACGCATTAACTGTGGATCAGCCTTAACAACTAATGAGTTTTGGGCATTATCCGCAATAATGCTTACACCATTTTGGTTAAAGCTACTGATATTATTCTGATTATTACTATTTGAATTACCATTCAAGTTTATTGAAGGCGTAGAAATTGAAGTACCACTTGAACCTGAATTTGTTGAACCTGAATTTTGGTTATTACCCATTAAATTATTAATCGGATTCGACGAATTAGAAGAATTATTACTATTTGACGAAGAAACTGCTTGTCCTGTTACAAGGCCTTGTAAAATTTCTGATAAATTTTTTGCACTTGCATATTTTAATCGAAAAACTTTTAGGCCCCCTAAACGGTCTGCCGAAGGCACATCTAGCATTTCAATCATGTGGCGAATGCGCTTACGTGTTTCAGGATCACCTTTAACCATAATACGATTCGTTCGATTGTCTGCAATAATACGGATACGTGCACCGCTAAAATCTTTCGAAGCTCCTGTTGCACTCATCGCCTCAAGTTGAGTAATGATTTCTTCCGCCTGACTCGATTGCAAGCTAATGGCTTCAATATCATTTTGCCCCGTACCATCTAGATTACGAATGATATTTTCAAGTTGATATATATTCGCAGCCCTGTCTGAAACAATCAGCGCATTCGTGCCTGCTATTGCAGCCATATGTGCAAATTGAGGCATTAAAGGGCGAAGTGCGGGAATTAAGTCATTTGGATTGGTATTTTCAAGCCAAATCACTCGAGTGACGATTTGATCACCCCGCAGTCTATTTCTAGAATCGTAAGGAATTCCCGAATTTTTAACATTGCTATCCGGCACCAGTTTAATGGTGTTCCCAGAGGGAATTGCCACCACCCCATTTACATTCAAGACCCCGAGAAATAGATCATAAACTTCATCTTTATTGAGGGGTTTATTGGATATTACGGTGACATTGCCACGCACTCGCGGATCTACTGCAAAGTTTTTCCCCGTAATGTCTGCAACTTCATTAATAAATGCAGTTAAGTCAGCATCACGTAAATTGATCTTCCATGTCTGGGCATAGGTACTGCTGCTCACTGTCGCAATCAATGGGGCTGCTGCAAGTAATGCCCAAAGTGGACGTTGATGATTCAAAAAAGCCATAACTTGCGATATTTCCTAACTCTTATGGTGACGTGTTATCACTAAAAATTTTGTTGTATGGTCATCACTTGATCACCACGTTTTATTTCTAATTTCACTTGCCCAGCTCGACGAGCCTGTTCAAGTAACTGCACATCCGTTTGTCCCTGCCCAACCGTTTGACCATTTAAAGAAACAATACGGTCACCCGGCCTTAAACCTAACTTATTTCGAAGCGCAGTGGGTGTACGTTCTGTAACTTCAAAACCTTCACTTGAGCTCCCGCTTACGCCCATATCACGTAGATATTGTTCACGGTTACCTTGCATTTGCTGAATAGCCTGTCCAAGCGCTTCTTGAGTACTATTAGCCGAAGGTGCCTGTTGAGTAGCGGTCGGCGGATTTGCTGGGGATGCCTCTGGATTAGGTGGTTGATATAATCCGTTTGGCAAACCTTTAAACTGAAGCTCACGCGTACTTCCATTACCTTGACGTAATATCACGTGATCCCAATAAACTTCTGCTAGCTGGTAGGATGTAGAAGCTATTGTTTCACCCACCCGATAACGATCAGCAGTATTATCAAGCTTAATAACAGCCGAAGAAAAACGGTTAGGATAACCCACTATCACACCTTGCAATTCTAGGTTGACATTTTCCTGAGCTGCATTGGCTGAAGGTTCATTAAAAAGCGAAAAAGTACTAATGTTAGGAATTTGTGGCTGCTGTGATCCTAACTCTACCCGATCAAACTGCATCATTTGAGGAGGTGCAATGACCCACCAAAATAATGAAGCCAATTTCCAGCATAGCCATAAAATTAAAAAGGCAAATACAATAACGCTTAGCCGATCTAATTTTTGCCATTGTAGTTGCTGTAATTTTTCAATCCATACTTTCATTAGTTACCCCCTTGCATCAAAGGTTGGCGAGAACTAATGACAAATGTATCTAAACCAGCTTTCCCATCATAAGACGGAATATTCAGTAATAATCTTTGTGTAAGCTGCACATCAAGCATCATATTGGCATCTAATAAAAGGTTTGCCATTTTTTGACTGCGTTGATCACGTATATCTATCTGTAATTGACCATTTTGATCCGTTAATTGCCCATTTAAAGAAGGCATATTCATTCGGTCTTGACGGTCACCAATATTATAAATTAAAGCACCACCACCCCAATGCAATTGGCCATCAACTGCGGTGAAACCTTGGTCTTTTTTATAATTAAAATCAATATCTTTTAACTGGATACTGTTCACAGGCCATTGCCAGTTCACAACTTGTTTTAATGTTTCAGGCGCGATTTGACCATTCATTGTCCTTATAAGTACTTTTTTACCCATACCATAAGCCATTACCCCAGATAATTGGGTATTTCCACTATGGATATCTACATCAGCCGCGAACCTTAATAAAAACAGGTCAAGAGGTCTAGTTTTCCAATGAATCGAGCCTCTCAAAGTACCGCGCCGCCAATCTGCTTGGCCTTGCCAGATATTTCCACTTACATTGTGTAGAGTTTGATTATTCTTTGAAAATTTAGAAATAAGCCACGTCGCGGGGATCTGTAAAATAATAAAAATTAAAAATGCAATGAGGGCAAATAACCACCACTTCCATTGCTTAGACTTTTTCTTCATTCAGCCTTACCAACATGCAAATTATCGTCCTTATTTTGAGAGTAGCTCCCTAGTCTGACATTATGCATACTTTTTCAACATCGCCAATTCACTTCATATAAAAAAACCAAGCAATCAGGCTTGGCTTCTGTATTAAGACTATAAGTTGAACGTATGACAAAATCATGAAAACTGGCTAATCAACTTACTAAGTGTACATTTGATCTCAACAATCTATTTAAAAATGAATTTAAGTACTCAATTTTTTAAATAATATTTACTACAAAATTTTAGATATTTTCACGCATAAAAAAAGCCAAGCAGATTTGCTTGGCTTTTTATTATGAGCAATACAATTAGATTAAGAAATCTTCAAGTTTTGCGCCTTTTTCAATTTCAGCAACTAACCAGCGTGGTTGTTTACCACGACCAGTCCAAGTCTCTTCAGAATTGTTTTTGTTACGGTAACGAGGTTCTACAGATTTACGTGTAGTTTTCTTACGTTTTTGAGCACCAAATTCAAGAAGCTGTTCAACAGTAAAGCCAACTTTTTCAGCAATCTCGATAATTTGATTATAAGCATCTTCGATTGCTTGATCTTTTTTACTCACAATTAAAGCTTCCGCTTCTTCTTGTAAACGTTTTAACTCTTCAACAGATAATTCACTGATATCCGGTTTCATTAATAAATACTCCAGTCTTACAGACAATTCAAAATAATACAGACAAAATTTAAAAACATAAAATCAAGACCAATATTATTTATAATCTATTCAATAAGCAATAGTTTGAAAGCCGTGTTCATCAGAATAACCAAAAAAATTACCTTTTAATTACATTATCAATTATAAATGAAATATATTTAATTAATATTTATTTAAGATAAATGTATTAAGTCATGTCCAACAGTTTTTTCTAGCTCTATAATTTTTTGTTTTATTTCCTGAGGTATTTCACATTTTCGTTCTGTTAATTTATCTACGCATACCATAACAGCTTCACCAGTAGCCACAATTTGTTGTTGTGTTTCACTCCATAATATATAAGCCATACGGAACGCACTATTACGGAGCTCTTCCACGCGAACACCGACTTTCAACACATCAGGATAAAAAACTGGCTTTAAGTATTTACACTGGCTTGAGGCTACAACGGTATATAATTGTGGCGTTAATATATTTATCGCTTCCATATATAAAATACGTGAGCTTTCAATATAACGATAATATTGTACATTATTGACATGACCAAAAGCGTCCATATCTCCCCAAGCTACTTTCTGTTCATATATTATCGGATAGACAGACAGTTCTTTCATTTTTGCCTCATATTTTAAATTTTAAAAAATTCGCATCATTTTCAAAGATTAGGTTTAACTGATTGATTAACACTTCATCTTCTTTAAGGGTCGACTTAATACGCAAATAGCTCATTAAAATATTATCTGGATATAATGTTAATAATGTTTCAGCCTCTGCTTGACGTCCGGTTGCCATATAGACATGCCATTTTGCAAAAGTTAAAACTGGTAAATTCATATATTGATTTTCAAATTCGATAATTTTTTCTTCGACATCAACATAGTCTGGAACCTGTTTAAGCAACTGTTGCTGAAACCACAGGTAAAACACTTCTGGATCGAACTGCTCTTTTAATAGGTGTATTGTTAAGGCTGCATGCTGCATGCTCATATCAGGCATACGCGCTAATAGTTTGAGCCATAACAACTTACTACTATAAGGTCGAGTTTGAATCTCAGACTCTAAATCTAGATAACGTTGTTGCAAGGCATGCAAGTCGTCAATTGAAGCTTGATCAAACTGCTGAAGAAGTTGCTGCAACCATAAATCACGGTGCTCAGCATCTAATAATCCATACTTCATTGACCGTAAATATACCCATGGATGTTGCAGCGCTAATTGCCCCCATAACGCAGTTAATCTTTGCTGGTAGGCTGTTTCTATTTCCTCAAGCCAAGGCGATAACTGATGCTGGTATAAAAATTCGAGATGGGTTAATGCACGGTCAGCTTCGTTTTGGGCTAAAAAGATTTCGATTCGCTCTAACTCTGCCAATTCAAATGCCATGGGCGGTGATTGATCTAAAGCAGTTAATGCTTTTGGATAATCTCCACTTAAAACCAGAAATCTGGCATCAATAATATTTTTTAAAAGTCCTGACTGAGTAAAAACACGTTCAATAAATACACGTTGGTCTTCGGCGGCTTCTAATAACCAGACAATACCTAATTGCTCATAGGGATGAAGGTTTTTAAACTGGAAAATGTTTTCATTTTTTCTTTGTTCACGAGAGGAATATCGTTTAACCCAAAGCCATATGAGTTGAGCAATAAAACTCATCACCACAAAAGCAAGGGTTAATCCCCAGACATTTGTTTGCAACTGCAATTGTCGCCAGTAGATATAGACATACCCCATTCCATAGCCATAACTAAATAAAGCTAAAGCTGCAAAGAGTATTAAGCTAATTACGAAATAAACCGACAGGAGGTGTTTCATATCTCCTCCTTATGAGCCAATTAGACCAAGTGTAGATAATTTAGGAACAGGCACTACCGATAAATGTGCCACTTTAGCAATACGTTTTTTTAACTGCTGACTGGTTGCATCAGGCATTTCATCTAACTTTTGCATCACAGATTGCAACTCATTTTGAAACTCTGTCATTTTCCCTTGATTGAGTGCCTGTTCAGCAATTAATAATCTTAGTTGAACTTCTTTGAGCACTACACTTCGATTCATTAAATTAATAGATGGGTTTTCTACTTTTTCTATACGGAACCATTTTTTCCACCAAGACACAGCCTCTGATTGATCCATCTCAAGTTTAGGCTGAGCTAAAGCTTGCTGAATATTTTTATCAATCGTCTGTAATAAATCGTCAATCAATTGATGGCGTTGATTTTGAGCCAATGTAAATTGTTGAACTGCCTGCTTATCCTGCTCAAGCGATTGATTTAAGCTTTGTTGCAATGCAGGAGCAATTTCATAATGCACAACGGATTGCTGCAACTGATTTAATTGATCAACTGCATAAATCAATTGTTGCTGATCAATTGCAAATTGAATTAAATCCAATTTTTGTTTTATTAAAACTGTAGGAGCAATCCCCATCGGTGGAGCTTCTAAATTGCTGGCTGGACTCAGTTTATTGCCTATATTTACGGGCTGATTCTGTAATTGTCGCTGCAAAGCAACCAATTGATCATTTAGATTGGCATAGTGCTGTTCTGATTGAAGCAGACTTTGCTTAAGCTCAGGAACAGTACGAGAAATTTGCCACATATCGTAACTGAGCTTAGCCAACCAAGCCACGCCCAGTAAAATGATGATAGAAACAAG
This sequence comes from Acinetobacter sp. IK31, assembly GCF_035615195.1. Classification (NCBI taxonomy): domain Bacteria; kingdom Pseudomonadati; phylum Pseudomonadota; class Gammaproteobacteria; order Moraxellales; family Moraxellaceae; genus Acinetobacter; species Acinetobacter sp. IK31. The sequence goes on from NZ_JANBOB010000017.1 coordinate 10,936, forward strand.
TTTTCTCATACGAATCCTTATAATGCCTGAATGTGATGAATCATCCCCGAAGGCGATAAATTTTCAAGTTGAATAATGTGAAAATGAGCCTGTTGCTGATCGCAATATTCTTTAACAATTTGAAAAAGACGTGGTCCTAAAACCAAATATACACAATCAGGTTTTATATTATTTTTTGAACAAAGCTCTAACCAATACTTCCAGCTCGCCTCACTCGTAATTAAGATCAGCCATTTATTTAAATTATAATTTGAATTCTGTGTTAGATGTTTGAATGTGGAATATGAAGTTTCTGGGCACTGCCGATGATATAAAACGAAATTTAAAATCTGAATTCCTTGCTGCTGCAAAGTCTCCATCATAAATTGACGTCCACCTTCTCCTCGCCAAAAAGCGATGCTACCGGCCTGCTTCATATGATGCAGAATAGGTAGATTTAACATCCCCTCAGAGGTTTCAACATCTGGAATATGCGCTTCTATTCCATACTCATTTAGACAATTGGCCGTTGACTGCCCAACGGCAATCCACTGAATATTTTTTAAATCACTGAGCTTTAAACCGCTTTGCAGTAAATACTTCATCCCCACCTCAACAGCGGTTGGACTCACTACAACAATAGCTTGTGCCTTAACTAATTTTTGGTAAAGCTGAAGTAAATGTTCGGAAAAGGGTTTAGCAACGAGTTCTAAAAGAGGTAAAGACTCAACCTGATAACCTTCATTTTGCAAAACTTCAGTTAATTCTGCAGCCCGAGAATCAGGTCGAGTATTAATAAACAACATAGCTTAGTAGAGAGCCTTTAATAGCTCGCCAGCACCTTGATCAAGTAAGTTTCGAGCAAGGTTTTCACCTAATTGATGAGCATTGCTGGCTTCGTCTGTCAGTTCAGCACGTAATAATGTTTGACCATCAGGACTTCCGACACGCCCTTCAATATGGATTTTTCCATTTTGTAGTGTGGCATAACCTGCAATGGGTACCTGACAACCACCTTCAAGATAAGCATTAAAAGCACGCTCAGCACGCACACAAACATCTGTTTCTTGGTGTAATAACGGTTGAATTAAAGCTAATACGTCTTGGTCAGTTGCACGGCATTCCAAGCCCAATGCACCTTGACCCACCGCAGGCAAACTAATGTCTGGTGTTAAACAATGACGAATACGTTCTGACAGCCCTAACCGCTTCAAACCAGCACTCGCTAAAATAATCGCGTCATATTGACCATCATCTAGCTTCGCTAAACGTGTCCCAACATTTCCACGCAAGTCAATAATTTGCAAATCAGGGCGTTGTTTTAAAATCTGAGATTTACGACGTAAACTTGATGTACCAACTTTTGCACCTTGAGGCAGATTAGCAAATTTTTCAAATTGATTTGAAACGAAAGCATCTAATGGATCTTCACGTTCACAAATGACCGCCAAGGTTAAACCTTCTGGCAAAGCCATCGGAACATCTTTCATTGAATGTACAGCTAAATCTGCACGCCCATCTAAAAGTGCTGCTTCTAACTCTTTAACAAACAGCCCTTTCCCACCAATTTTTGCTAAAGGCGTATCTAAAATTTTGTCGCCCTGCGTGACAAACTTAACCAACTCCACCGTTAAATCGGGGTGAAGCTCCTGTAATCGGGCACGAATATATTCTGCCTGCCAAAGAGCAAGTGGGCTTTGTCGTGTAGCAATTTTCAAGGTTTTCATAAATTCAAGCATGGGCTGGTCAAACAATACACCCTAAACTTAACTTGATCCCTTAAAATTGCAAGTAAAATCTCGCACGTCCAAGATAACTCTTTTTAAGTTTAGAGCTGATGAATTCGGTCTCTAAGCATAGATAAATGTCGACGGCTCACCGAAAGTCGTTCATCTAAACCACGTAATCGAACTTGATATTGTCCCGAACTGACCAACTCCAATCCATCTAAATAGGCAACCGCAACTAATGCATTGCGATGAATACGAATAAATTGATCTGCAAATTCGGTTTCAAGCTCTTTTAATGTTTCATCAATTAATACACTGCCATTTTGATGACGCACCGTGACATATTTCTGATCTGCTAAAAAATAATAAATATTTTCAACAGGAATCAGCTCAACTCCACGATAGGTTTTTGCGGCAATTTGATGCCGTTGTGTTTTTAGATCATGTAAAAAATCATGTTGTGGCAAAGCATTGAGCTGTGCTTGAGTCAGTTGAGTCAGTTGACTAAAAACTTGTTCAAGTTCTTGAGGATCAATGGGTTTAAGAAGATAAGCTTGAGCCTGAGATTTAAATGCTTCCAATGCATGTTGATCATAGGCAGTACAAAATACGATAGCAGGTCGTGGATTGAATTGACTTAACTGTTCTGCGCAGACAAGACCATTCATACCTGGCATTTGAATATCAAGTAAGATTACATCCGGTTGATGAAGCCGCGCCTGTTCCAAGGCCTCCTGTCCATGATGAGCTGTTGATACAACTTCATGTCCCATCTTTGAAACTAAACGTGATAATCGCTCCACTGCAAGTGGTTCGTCATCACAAATCAGCACCTTCATTCATCCTCCTTGTCACCGTTAACTTGATCCATTTTTTTATGGTTAACTCTGACTAACTTATTATTTTGTTTGATATTGATAGCTCATAATGGTGGTATATAAGGCTTCACCTTTATAAACCTGAAATCTTACGGAATTCCCATAATATGCTTTCAGGCGTTGTTTTACATTTTCAAGCGCGATTCCATGCCCTTTCCGTGAATTTATTGTATCGTCTGTATATGGGTTGGTAATGACTATACTGACCTGATTTTGCAATATTTCAACCAATACCCCTATGGTTGCTTTGCCCAACATTGGTTCTACCCCATGAAAAATACTATTCTCTAACAAGGGTTGTAATGTCAATAAAGGAATAGTGATCTGTTTCATTTGCACAGGTGAAAGCTCAATTTTCCACTCTACTTTTAAACGTTCTCCCAAACGCACCTGCTCAATCATTAAATATTGTTTACTCAGCTCAATTTCTTCATGCAGACTCACCAATTTCAATTCTTGGAAGCTTGCGCGAAATAAACGTGACAGGCTAATCAACATACCTTCTGCTTTGTCTGGGTCTATCGCAATTAAACTCACCACATTATTTAAACTATTAAATAGAAAATGAGGATGAATTCGTGCTTGCATGGCCTGAATACGGGCATTTAATTCTGCATATTGTTGATGCAGCCACTGTTCTCTGACATATAGATAACGTAAGCAGAAAGCCCCCAGCAATATTCCATAACTTAGATATAAAGGCACATTGGTAAAATAAATGCTCCAGTCCTGTGTTAAAGAAGCATGTTTATTTAAAAGGCCAAACTGAAAAAAATTACTCATTAAGGTCGTCAAAACAACAATACCTTGCAGCATGACAAAACCGATAGCCAAGGCAAATTCTTGACGTAGGCTGCTAAAAAAATACTGAAAGCGTTCAACCAAGGCAAAAAACGACAATATGACCCAGTTAATGAAAACGATGTATTGTAAAAGACGTCCACCGCTTAATGCTTGCCATGACTGGGCTTCAGCCAGTGCCAAAACCAGTGCCAAAATGTTACTTGCGATAATTAATTCGAATAAGTGTTGCCAACGCCCGTTTTTCGTAAAAAAATAGGAGGAATTTTGATTTCGGTATGCTGTAGGAAACAACTTTGTTTGTTGAGCTTCGGCAAGTGATATACTCTTTTTTATTTTACTGAGCCACCATGACCACATCTTCAAATCCCCCTAATTCAGTAACCCCAGACCAGACCTCAGGTATGTGGGGTGGTCGTTTTTCTGAAGCGACGGATGCTTTTGTAGCCGAATTTACCGCCTCTGTTCAGTTTGACCAGCGTTTTTATAAACAAGACATCGCGGGTTCTATTGCGCATGCTACCATGCTTGCGAAAGTTGGCGTACTCACAGAAGCAGAACGCGATGACATTATTGAAGGTTTAAGCACCATTCGCTCAGAAATTGAGGCTGGAACCTTTGAATGGCGCATCGATCTTGAAGATGTTCACATGAACATTGAATCACGTTTGACTCAACGTATTGGTATTACAGGTAAAAAATTACACACTGGTCGTAGCCGTAACGATCAGGTTGCAACCGATATTCGTCTTTACCTACGTGACGAAATTGATGACATTTTAAAATTATTAGAGCGCCTACAAAAAGGCTTGTTAGGCTTGGCTGCCAAAAATGTAAATACAATTATGCCGGGCTTCACACATTTACAAACTGCTCAGCCCGTGACTTTTGGTCACTACTTGCTGGCTTGGTTTGAAATGTTAGTACGTGACTCTGAGCGTCTTCAAGATTGCCGTAAACGTGTCAACCGTCTACCACTTGGTTCTGCCGCTCTTGCCGGCACGACATATCCGATTGACCGCGCTTACACAGCAGAATTATTAGGTTTTGAAGCTGTATGTGAAAACTCACTCGATGCTGTATCTGACCGTGATTTTGCCATCGAATTTAATGCAGCTGCATCTTTAATTATGATGCACTTATCACGTATGTCAGAAGAACTGATTCTTTGGACTTCTGCTCAGTTCAAATTTGTAAATATTCCTGACCGCTTCTGTACTGGTTCTTCAATCATGCCACAGAAGAAAAACCCAGATGTTCCAGAACTGATCCGTGGTAAATCAGGCCGTGTATTTGGTGACTTAATTAGCTTACTTACGCTCATGAAAGGTCAACCATTGGCATACAACAAAGACAACCAAGAAGATAAAGAACCTTTATTTGATGCAATCGATACGGTTCGTGGTTCACTTATGGCTTTCGCAGACATGATTCCTGCATTGGTTCCAAATATTGAAATCATGCGTGAAGCTGCACTTCGTGGATTCTCTACGGCAACCGATCTTGCTGACTATTTAGTGAAAAAAGGCGTTGCTTTCCGTGATGCACATGAAATTGTAGGTAAAGCAGTTGCCTTAGGTGTAGCTGAAGAAAAAGATTTATCTGAGTTAACGCTTGAGCAATTACAACAATTCTCAGACTTAATCACAGCAGATGTATTTGATAAAGCTCTAACACTAGAAGCTTCTGTAAATGCACGTGATCATATTGGCGGAACTTCACCAAAACAGGTTGAAGCTGCGATTGCTCGTGCCCATACACGTTTAGAACAGTTATACGCTTAAGGATAAAACATGAGCCGACAAGTATTTTGCCGCAAATATCAAAAGGAAATGGAAGGTCTAGACTTCGCTCCTTTTCCTGGTGCTAAAGGCCAAGATTTTTTTGAAAATGTTTCTAAACAAGCATGGCAAGAATGGTTACAACACCAAACAACGCTGATTAATGAAAAGCGCTTAAATGTGTTTGAACCAGATGCGAAGAAATTTCTTGAAGAACAACGTGAAAAATTCTTCAACAATGATGAGAGCGTAGAAAAAGCTGAAGGCTGGAAACCAGAATAATCGGTTTGTTTAGCTTACTCACCATTAAAAAGGCGGATCTATATACATAGACCCGCCTTTTTTTACGTGAAACTTACACAAGCATAAAAAGCCTTACATAGAGCGAACAGGACTCTACATGACATAAAAAAGTGAAGAACTTAATATCAATTTATAGTAAGAAGGCCACGATCCCTGTCGTGTTTTCTCTTAATGTACTTGATTTTCTGTCCTGAACTTCCCCCCAAAGTCCGGGACATTTTTTTATCTATTATCTTCATAAATAAAAAAGCCTTGTTTGAAACAAGGCTTTTAAATATTTCAGCTCAAGTCTTACTTTTCGTGGACTTTGGCTTCAATTTCTTCAATTTTAGTATGGCGAGCATCAAAGCCTTTTGCCATGTAAATCACCTGCTCAGCAATGTTACGGGCATGGTCACCAATACGCTCTAAAGAACGCAAAACCCACATCACATTAATCACACGAGCAATATGGCGCGGGTCTTCAATCATATACGTCATTAATGTACGCGTTGCTGATTGATACTCACGGTCAATATCTGCATCGGCTAAAAGCACACGTAAAGCCTGATCAGCATCTAAACGCGCAAAAGCATCAAGTGCGTCATGAATCATGACACGAACTTGGTTACCAATATGACGGGTTTCCATATAGCCACGTGGGGAGCCGCCCTCTTCACAAAGGTTTTGTGCAATACGTGCAATTTTTGCAGCTTCATCACCAATACGTTCGAGGTCTGTATTAGCTTTGCTCATTGCAATAACCATACGTAGGTCAATCGCTGCGGGATGACGACGTGCCAAAATTAACGTAAGGCCTTCATCAATATCACGTTCATATTGATTAACTGCGTTATCTTTAAACTGAACGTCAATTGCTAAATTTGCATCTGTATCAAGCAAAGCATGAATTGCATTTGCGACCTGTTGTTCGACCAAGCCACCCATGGTCATAAACTTTGTGTTTACATCTTGCAAATCTTCATTAAATTGAGAAGAAATATGATGGCTTAACACCGGATTACTTGGACTCAAGGGAAGCCTCCAACATGATGGCGCAGGAATAAAATGATTGAGCATTAGAACACAGCAATCATTAAGTTTTTATGACAAAATTAAAATTCAGATAAAAGCATTTTATTACTGATAAGTTAACCAGTTATTTAGCTCGACCAGATCTTTTTCACCTAACTGGCCTACCGCAGCTTTTAAACGAAGTACATTCAATAAATAATCATATTGAGCATTAAGATAATCCTGTTTTGCCGAAAAAGCATTACGCTGTGCTAATAAAACATCAACCATACTTTTCAAGCCTTCGTTATAACTCGCTTTTGAAGCTTGGGAAACTAAAGAAGACGAATCCATTGCAGCTTTTCTTGCTTCGAGTTTTGCTTGATCGGTATCGACCTGCATAAAGGCACTTTTCACATCGACATTGGCACGGCGAATGGCCGCATCAAGTTGAGCCTGAGCTTTACTGGCTTCTACGGTCGCTTTTTTAATTGATGTTCTGGTGCGCCCACCATTAAATAAATTCCAGTTCATTTCCACACCCACCTGATCAAATTTTCCATCAGTCGAAATGAGTGTCTCTGGGGTCTGTTTGGTATATCCGTAGCTTGCAACAGCATCAATTTGAGGATAAAGCGCGGCCTTTTCTACACGGCGCTGATCTTCACTATATTTTTGCTGTAATCGGGCTTGCTGGATCTTTAAGTTTTTTTGCTGCGCCAAAGAAAGCCAATCATTAATCTGGGCTGGATAAGGTTTTTGAAAAGTGAAATCACTTCGCAGTACAGCAAGTTTATCTTGATAAGAACCAATATATTCAGAAAGCTGTTCTTGGGCTAAAAGTAATTGAACATTGGTTGAAATACGATTGGCTCTGGCATTTTGATATTGAGCATTTGCTTCACTTACATCACTACGTGCCACTAAACCCTCTTTGAGTTTGGCATTCATCATATTGAGTTGCTCAAGCAAAGCCTTCTCTTCTTGTAAATATGCAACCCCCAATGCCTGCTGACGCAGCACATTAAAATAGGCTTCTGCTACATTTAAAACATGATCTTGTTTTTGCAGTCTTAAAGTGATTTCACTTAAAGCAACCGAAGTTTTAACCTGCTTATAACCTTCCCAAGCATCCATTCGAAATAGCGGCTGGCGTGCTGTTAACGTCGCTTGACGAGTCGTTGAGGTATTACTCACCAAAGCATCTGATAGCCCTTCTTGGTCAACCCCCGGAAAGTTTGAACGTTTTACAGTTTGTCGATTACGGGTAATATTTCCAGACAATGTGACCGTTGGTAATAAGGCTCCTGTTGCCAAGCCTAAATTAAGTTGATCTGCTTCAAATTGTTGTTGATTGGCTTGCCACGTTGGGTCATTTTGTTTTGCGCGCTCATAGGTTTCAACCAAATCTAGAGCAAAACCTGAAGATGCAAAACTCCAAAGGCCCATAGTGACCATTAATTTTATTTTCATTGTTCAAATCAACGATAAAACTTGCCTTTAAGACTAAGAAAAATTCGACTCAAACTCAAGCCATTAAAAGTTTTAGTTTTTTAAGCGCTTTCGGTTTTTGACAATATTAAAATACAAGTAAAAATCAAAAACATGCCTATCCAACCCACCCATGAAATATGCTCGCCCACCAACACAATGGCAAAAATCGCAGCGACTAAAGGTTCAAATAAAGTTAAGGTCGTCGCTTTGCTAGCATTTACTGTTTTTAGACCAAAACCGAAAAGTAAATAACCCAAAAACATAGGAATCAGCATCATATAACCAGCAACAAGTAAATTGGTTGAGCTGTGCAATAACCCTCCCCCTGTAACCAATAAAGTTGGAAGCAAAATCACTGCCCCACCGCCCATAATCATGCCCATTGCGGCTTTAGCTGCGACACCTCGGTCTATTAATCTTTTCGCAGCCCATGAATAAAGTGAATAGGTTGTAGCCGCGACGAGCCCAAGAAAAATACCAAATATTTTATTCCACTCATTTGTACTCTCTTGTACCGCATGGTTTCCGCCTACGGACAATAAACTTACACCAACCACCCCACAAATGAAGCTTACAAACCAAATTTTCGATAAAGACTTCCGATCAAAGAATCGTTCTAAAATTGCTGCGATCAGTGGCGCTGAACCAATAGAAACCACGGTGCCGATCGTAATCCCTGCATAATGCATTGAAGAATAAAAAGCCAAAGGATAAATACCAACGGCCACAATACCTAAAAGCAGTATTGAAAGATTTCTCCTTATAAATTGTCGGTTTTCCCGTATCGCCCGTGATGCAACCAAGGCTTGTAAAAGCCCACCGCCACCCATAGCCACAGCACCAATTGCTAGTGGACCAAGTGTTGGTGCAAATGCGGCCGCCGTACCTGTTGTTCCCCATAAAACAGAGGCAACTAAAATCGCAATTGTGCCGCCATAACTACTATTTTTAATGAGGCTAATCATGTTGACATTCTCTCTTTAGAAGATCGTCCGCCATTTGCTTTGCTAATAGGAGTTGACGACTATTGCCTTCCAACCCAGCTCTTGCCATAGATCCTTCTAAAAGAAAGGAAAGCTGTGTAGCGACATAGTTAACACGCTGCGAGTCTGGTATTAATTTTTTTAAATGCTCGGCAACAATGGCTTCGACTTCTTCTTTATGCTGCCTTACTGCATTTCGACCTGCACTATTTGCTGGAAACTCTGCCGCAGCATTTAATAATCCACACCCTCGGAAGCCCTTTTCATAGGCAAACTCTGCATGGTCTTGATAAGCATCAAATATGGCTAAAATAGCTTCTGTAGCTGATTTTGTTGTCTCTAAACGTTTTTGATAAAGATCAAGCCATTCTTGATGCCGCGCAGCAATGTAGGCATCAACAAGCTCTCCTTTTGAAGAAAAATTATTATAAAGCGACATCTTAGCAACATCTGCTTTTGCCGTAACCGAGTTAATTCCAGTTGCAGTAATGCCATCGTTATAAAACAAAGTTGCAGCGGCATCGAGAATTTTCTGTCTTGCAGATTTATCATTCATAGTTTTACTTTTAAGTAGACCGATCTACCTAATAATAAAGATTTCTAACAATGATGCAATCTTTTTCAGAGTTATAATTTGATCAATGTTTACTTCGATAAAAATACAATGATGAAAAAATTTCTAATGATGAGTATGTGCAGCGCACTACTTTTAGCTGGCTGCAATAAGACATCGCAGCAAGATCAAGCTGTTTCTAAAGAGCAGAAATCAGCTGAACAGAAGCCTGCAAGCAAACCAGATAACAGCTGCATACAGATCAATGCCGCGATGCAGAAAATCAATCAAACCAGCAAAATAGAAGACTTAAATCAAATTAATGAGAAACTCAAAACGTGTGTTCCATCTTTAAAGAATGATGAACAGCTTAAGCTTATTAATGCATCAACTGCTATGTATCAACGTTTTCTTAAGCAAGACTACACTGACAAAACAGCCAGAGCGTTTGAAGCTTTTGGCTATACTGTTTTAGAACAAAAACAACGAGACCCTAAAAAAGTCATACAAAGCCAGAAAAAATTATTCGATCAACTTAGTCCACGTGATCAATACTTACTTCAACATAATGGTGAAGCCTATATTGAACTACTCTATCAAGGCGAAGGCATGTTTACCTATCGACGTCAGCCAAACTATCTAGTCGATGTTTTTTCTAAAGCCTTACCTACTGACCAAAAAGATTTCCTAACTCGTATGGCCAAAGACAATCAGGATATTTTCTATAACGATGGTGCTTTGGCTGTTTCGTGGAAAGAACTTACTGAACGAGTACTTTTTTGGGAAAAATTTATTCAAAAATATCCTAAGAGTTATTTTATTGGTGATGCAAAACTACTCTTTAACGAATATCGCTATTTTATTTTCTTTGGCTTAGATAACACCCCTGTGTCAGATGAATATGCTCCAAACACATGGATTGATAAAGATGCGCTTCAACAAATCCGTTTTCTATCTACACAAAACCAGTCGAGTTTAGCGAAACCTGCCCAGCAATTTCTTAAATTTATTGCCACGCCTGTAGAGGAACGCAAAGCACAATTTAAAATAGATTCAACTGACAAGAATGGCGATAAAAAATCAAATTATCAGATTATACATGAACAACTTGAGCAGTTATTAAAATTAGACTCCCCATGGAACACGGAAGTCTATCGCGACTGCCATATAGATGCCGTTTGTATAGATACAAATTGACAATGCCAGCCAACCTAAATCATGTTAGTCTGTAATTCGCTTGACGGAGCGCGAGTAATAACTCGCTGAGATTGTGTAGATTCTGTGTTTTCAAAACACAAGTTTGATCACAAGTACCGTTGAACCTGATCAGGTTAAGACCTGCGTAGGAATCAAGCCATCTAAAAACTAAAGCCTCAAATTTATCTAGTAAAGATAAATCCGCCATCGTTTTTGGTCGTGCTTGATTCGTTGATGTTATTCATAAGGATCATGTAATGAACCAGTTAACGAATCTTTCTTCTGTTGAAATTTCAGCGCAACATGAACAAGATGCAAAAGATTTAACTCGCATCTTACCCGCTTCAAAAAAAGTTTATATTGAAGGCTCTCGCCCTGACATTCAGGTTCCAATGCGGGAAATTTCTCTCACCGATACCCCTACTGGTCTTGGTGGCGAACATAATCCCCCTATTATGGTCTATGACACTTCAGGTGTTTATACCGACCCAAATGTTCAAATTGATTTAGACAAAGGTTTACCTTCAGTTCGCCAAAACTGGATTGAAGAACGTAACGATACTGACGTACTTTCTGGTTTAACTTCAACGTTTGGTCAAGAACGTTTAAAAGATATCCGTACCGCAGACATTCGATTTGCCCACATTCAAAACCCACGCCGTGCCAAAGCTGGCAAAAATGTCTCTCAAATGCACTATGCCAAGCAAGGTATTATCACACCTGAAATGGAATATATTGCAATTCGCGAAAATCAGCGCCAGCGTGAAGGTGTGGATACGCGCCAGCATCCGGGACAAAATTTTGGTGCAAAAAATTTAAAAGAAATCACACCTGAATTCGTTCGCCAAGAGGTTGCTGAAGGTCGCGCAATTATTCCTGCAAACATTAACCATCCAGAACTTGAACCAATGATTATTGGCCGTAACTTCTTGGTTAAAATTAATGCCAACATTGGTAACTCAGCGCTTGGTTCTTCAATTGACGAAGAAGTTGCGAAAATGACATGGGCAACCCGTTGGGGCGCTGACACCATTATGGATTTGTCGACGGGTAAAAATATTCATGAAACACGTGAATGGATTATTCGTAACTCACCTGTTCCAATCGGCACCGTACCAATTTATCAAGCACTAGAAAAAGTGGATGGTGTTGCAGAGGACCTGACTTGGGAAATCTTTAAAGACACGCTCATCGAACAAGCTGAACAAGGCGTTGACTACTTCACGATTCACGCAGGTGTATTGCTTCGCTATGTGCCACTCACAGCAAACCGTTTGACTGGTATTGTGTCTCGTGGTGGTTCAATCATGGCGCAGTGGTGTCTAGCTCATCATGAAGAAAACTTCCTATACACTCATTTCGATGAAATCTGTGAAATCATGAAAGCCTACGATGTTTCGTTTAGCTTAGGCGATGGCTTACGTCCGGGTTGTATTCAAGATGCGAATGACGAAGCACAGTTCAGTGAACTTAAAACACTCGGTGAACTCACTCATCGTGCATGGGAACATGATGTTCAAGTCATGATTGAAGGCCCTGGTCACGTGCCAATGCACATGATTAAAGAAAACATGGACTTGCAGCTAGAAGTTTGTAAAGAAGCGCCATTCTATACGCTTGGGCCTTTAACAACGGATATCGCTCCAGGTTACGACCACATTACCTCTGCAATTGGCGCTGCCATGATTGGTTGGTACGGCACGGCTATGCTTTGCTATGTCACACCAAAAGAGCATTTGGGTCTACCAAATAAGAAAGATGTTAAAGACGGGATTATTACCTATAAGCTTGCGGCTCACGCGGCCGATCTTGCTAAAGGACATCCGGGTGCACAGGTTCGCGATAATGCCTTGTCAAAAGCACGTTTTGAATTCCGTTGGGACGATCAGTTCAACTTAAGTCTAGATCCTGACACAGCTCGTAGCATGCATGATGAAACCTTACCGAAAGAGGCTCACAAATCTGCACACTTTTGCTCAATGTGCGGACCAAAGTTCTGTTCAATGAAAATCACCCAGAATGTTCGTGACTATGCCAACAACCTCACTAATAGTAATTCAGAGGTTGAAGAAGGCCTCAAAGCCATGAAAGAGGTTTATCAAGAACAAGGTCAAAAACTGTATCATAAAGTGTAAATATTCAAAAAAAACACTTGCCTAGCCATGATTCTCGGTTAGGATGAAATAAATAGATTTCGTCCTGATCGAATCATGAGTATTGTTGAACGTCCAAGTTATACATCTAAAGATGTCGAAGTAACATCACGCGAATCTCTATTCCGTGGTTTTATTCAAGTTGAAAAAGTCAGCCTTCGACATCGTCTATTTAATCAGCCTGAATATACCCACGTATTGCAGCGTGAACTTGTTCATCGTCCTGAAGCAGCTGGCGTTCTACTCTACAACGATCAAAGACAACAATTTGCACTGATTGAACAATTTCGGGTTGGCGCAATTAATGACGCCTATTCACCATGGCAATTGGAAATCATTGCAGGTGTATTAGATGGAGATGAGACTCCTGAAAGCTGTATTCGCCGTGAAACGCTTGAAGAGTCAGGATGTACCATTAATCATGTACAACATCTATTCAGCTTTTATCCGTCTGCAGGGGCATGCTCAGAAATATTTCATTTATATGTTGCCGAAACAGATTTACCATCAGAAGGCGGAGTTTTTGGCATGCCTGATGAAGGTGAAAATATTCTTTTACACCTGTTTGACTACAGCGAAATATCAACATTATTAAGTCAAGGACGTTTGAGAAATGCCCCTGTCATTATGGCGTTACAATGGCTATCTCAACACATCACAACGATAATAAAATCCGACGAGGTAGGACGGTGACTTTTCAAGTCTCAACACTTTCACAAAAAGACCATGTCATTATACAAATTACCGATACCCACTTATTGGAGTATCCACATTTAGAATTTGTGGGGATGAACCCTGAAGAAAGTTTTCATGCCATTATTCAGCAGATCCTGAAAAAGCATCCAGAAACTGATGCCATTATCCATACTGGAGATCTCGCTCAAGCACCAACGCCTATTACCTACAAACGTTATATTCAATATATGCAAACGTTAGGGCTGCCATTTTTTCAGACACTGGGTAATCATGATAACGTTGACCATTTTCCATTGCATAAAGAAAACCATCAGGAACCTGTGGTCATTTGCTTAGGAAACTGGCGTGTTATTTTATTAAATAGTGCGGTAAAAGGTCAGATTGATGGTCACCTGTCGCCAGAACAACTACAAAATTTAGCGACATTACTCGAAGAGTTTTCGGATAACCCTATTTTGCTGGCTTGTCATCATCATCCTTTCGCAATGAAATCTAAATGGATTGATCATCACAAGTTACAAAATTCTAATGCGTTGCTTACAACATTAGCTCCATTTAAAAATGTAAAAGCTTTAGTCTGCGGGCATGTTCACCAAGACTCACTAAACACTTGGCAAGGGATCGAATTTTTCTCGACCCCCTCAACAAGCGTTCAGTTCAAACCGTTTAGTAATGAGTTTGCCCTAGACCAAAATGCTCCCGGCTACCGTTACATTCGTCTAAAAAACGATGGTAGTTTTGAAACAGAAGTCTTCCGTCTTGAAAATTTTCAGGGCCTTATAAATACTGATATTTCAGGCTATTAGCTCTATTTTTTATATGCTTATATGCAATTATGACTAGGCTAAACATGTTTTGAAAATATTTACGGGTCGGAATGACTATCATCTTGCAGGAAAAATCTATATGATGACGACCCGATGGTAAAATCCATCGATGGTTTTCTATAAAAACACTTGCATATCACCATATTTTTTGCGTATAGATAATACGTGTATGATGAGGAATGCCCTATTATGGCGAATGACAACCACAACCAAGTTTTGGATGAACATACAGAAGTTGTAGTAGAAGGTGAAAAAGCTTCTGCTGTGAAACGTGCACGTAAAGTGAAACCTAAAACTTCTGACATAGGCACAACTGCAAGTTTATTTGGTATTGCACCTTATCAACCTAAGAAAAATGAAGAGTACATGTCTGAAGGACAGCTCGAGCATTTCCGACAAATTCTGCAAGCATGGAAAGCTGAATTGATGTCTGAAGTTGATCGTACGTTGAATACGATGCAAGACGAATCGACTGCATTGCCCGATGTGAATGACCGTGCCACCCAAGAAGAAGAGTTTGCAATTGAATTGCGTACACGTGACCGTGAACGTAAGTTAATTCGTAAAATCGAACAATCTATGGAAGCAATTAAAAATGAAGACTATGGTTTCTGTGAAACGTGTGGTATCGAAATCGGCTTACGTCGTTTAGAAGCACGTCCAACGGCAACTTTATGTATTGATTGTAAAACTTTGGCAGAAATCAAAGAGAAGCAAAATAACGGTTAATTGTGACTGTTGAGAATCCTCCAGTCGAGCACAGCTCGACTCTTGCGCAACAGCGAAACGATGTTTCGCTGATTCGCTACTCAGGCCGGTTTGCGCCATCGCCAACCGGCCCTTTGCATTTTGGATCACTCATTACTGCCGTTGCCAGTTATTGTGATGCAAAGGCCCATCATGGCACATGGCTCGTTCGTGTCGAAGACACAGATATCCCTCGTATTTATCCGGGCAGTGAAGATCATATTCTCACATCACTAGAAGCCTTCCAGTTTGAACCCGATGCAGAAATCATCTTTCAAAAAAACCGTTTAGACATTTATGAAAGTGTATTAGACCAACTTAAAAAAGAGGGTCTTATCTATGCTTGTCAATGTACGCGCAAAATGCTGGGCTCAAATGCAATCTATGCAGGGACTTGTCGCAATCTAAATCTTGATTTCCAAGACCAAGCCATTCGGGTAAAAGTTCAAGATCAACAAATCTGTTTTAATGACCGACTACAAGGACTTCATTGTTCTAATCTGCAACATGACCTTGGAGACTTTGTTCTTAAACGCCGTGACGGGATTATTAACTATCAACTTGCCGTAGTCGTTGATGATTATTTGCAAGGCATCACCCATGTCGTTCGAGGCGCAGACCTATTAGATAACACTGAACGTCAGATCTGGCTTGGTGAGCTCTTAGGTTACCCTAAACTGAGCTATATGCACCTTCCCCTCGCCATGAATGATCAAGGACAAAAGCTTTCTAAGCAAAACCTTGCTCAAGCACTCGATTTGTCAAAAGCTCCTCAATTGCTGCAACAAGCAATACAAGCACTAGGTCAACCTAACGTTGATTTAGACCAGCCTAAAGTTATGCTCAAACAGGCAGTAACGCAGTGGAATGTAGATTTAATTCCACATGTAGAGCAGCTGAACGGAACCTATCTATAAAAATAAAAAAACCCGATATCAAATCGGGTTTTCTAATGCCAAAATACTCAACTAGAAGTTTGATTCTTCCCTTTCAGGGTTTACTTCTTGTGTTGAAGCATCAATCTTTAAGATCAAGCTAATCATCGCAGCACACATCATTAAAGATGTACCACCATAACTAATAAATGGCAGAGTCAAGCCTTTAGTCGGCATCAAACCCATATTCATGCCCGCATTTACTAAAATCTGGAGCAAGAAAATAATACTAATGCCGTAAGCCAAATAACCTGCGCGAAGGTAATGATGTTTCAATGCACGATGACCAATTTTGATACAACATGCTAGCATCGAGAAAGATAATATAATGACAATAGAAATACCTACAAAACCAAACTCCTCACCTAAAACAGCCAACATGAAGTCAGTATGTGCTTCTGGCAAATAAGATAGTTTTTGTACACTGTGCCCTAAGCCTGTACCAAACCACTCACCACGGCCAAAGGCCATTAAAGCATTTGATAACTGATACCCCACCCCTAAAGGATCTGCCCATGGGTCGGTAAACGAAATCAAACGTTGGAAACGGTAGGGTTCAAACAAAATCAAAAACACAATACCGGTTACAATCGCGCCAAGCATGATTAAGAACTGTGTTGGCGGCGCACCAGCTAAAAAGAATACTCCGACCATCATCAGCACAATTACGATCGTAGCACCCAAGTCAGGCTCAGCAATAATTAAACCAACCGTAATTGCCATGACCCCACTTAAACGTAATAAGCCTTTCCAGTGGGTACGAACCTCTTTGGCACGGCGAACAACGTAGTCTGCGGTAAAGATCGCCATCATGACTTTGGCAACCTCTGTTGGCTGTAAAGTAAAGCCACCGATCTTAATCCAGCGTGTAGAACCGTTGACTTCTGAACCCACCACCAAAGCAGCAAGCAACAGAACCATGGTCAACAACCACAACGGGAAAGTATTTTTAAACCACGTATTGAGTGATATCCGATAGGTCAAATAAGCCACCACAGCCGCAGCGACAATCGAAATACCATGACGAATCACATAGTGAAACGGGTTTTCATGCATATATTCAGCATAGGGCATCGAAGCGGATGCGACCATCACTGAACCGATACACAACAATGCAACGACACAGAAAATCAGGACATTACGTGGCGTCACTTCCGCTGGCCATTTAGGCAATATCCGTTCATACCAATGATTGATTTTCTGGATTGTGGTCTGAGCTAAGCCTGCCATACAACATTCCTAATCATGTTTTCTTTAAATCAACGAATTGACGCAGGCAACAAACTGCTGACCACGGTCATTATAACTTTTAAACATATCAAAACTTGCACAGGCTGGTGATAACAACACCACATCTTCAGCTTGTGTTTCACGTTGACACAGCTCTACAGCTTCTTTAAGCGTTACTGCATGCAAAATTTTGGTTGCACCTTGAATTGCTTGTTCAATGACTGAAGCATCCTCACCAATCAATACCACAACTTTGGCATATTTTTCGATAGAAGAACGTAATGGAGCAAAATCTTGACCTTTGCCCTGCCCACCTAAAATCAAGGCAACCTTACCCTTTTTAACCTCAATCGCAGCGCCTAAACCATCAATTGCTGCAAGTGTAGCACCAACGTTAGTTCCTTTAGAGTCATTGTAATAACGTACATCATGTACGGTTTTGACAAACTCGCAGCGGTGCTCCAATCCTTTAAACTGTTTTAACGTTTCAAGCATAGATTCCATCGGTAAGCCAATTGCTTCACCTAATGCCAAACAAGCTAAAGCATTGGCTACGTTGTGCATGCCTTGAATATATAAATCCGAGCTTTTAATTAAACGCTGTAGGCCGCGCGCAAGCCAAAGCGTACCATCGCCATCTCTTAAAACGCCATATTGATTTAAGTCCGGAGCATTTAGGCCAAAGCTTTGCATTGGTGTTGTATCTGGAACAAGAGGACGACTTAAAGCATCATCACGGTTAAATATGACTTTTTTAACGCCTTGGAAAATACGGTGTTTTGCTTGGTGATAACCCCACATATCGCCGTGACGATCTAAATGGTCTTCACTCATGTTAAGAACCACAGCAACCTCAGCATTTAAATGAGACGTGGTTTCTAACTGAAAACTTGATAACTCAAGTACAAGCAACTCTGGTTGATCTTTTAATAAATCTAGAGCTGGGCGTCCAAGGTTTCCACCAACAGCAACTTTCTTACCTGCATCTTTAGCCATTAAGCCAATTAAAGTCGTTACTGTACTTTTCGCATTAGAACCGGTAATCGCCACAATAGGTACTTCGGTCGCACGGCGTAATAGTTGAATGTCGCCTACAACTGAAATCCCTTGAGCAATAGCTGCCTGAATTTCTGGTAATTGCGGTGCAAGGCCTGGGCTTAAAATAATTTCTTCTGCTTGTAATAATAATTCTTGGTCAAGTTGACCGAAACTGGTTTTAACGCCTGCTGGAATCTGATCATAGCCTGGGGGTGTGGGACGAGAATCCGTTACTGCAACTTGGTAGCCTTGTTCATGCAGGAAATTAACGGCAGAAACGCCTGATATTCCCAAGCCTGCGACAACTTTTAATCCACCACGTTGTATTAACATTTTTGCCCCACAATTTATCAATCGACAGAATGGCAAAAATGTTAGCACTTTGCTGTTTTGAATGCTTTTTCAGTTTGAACTTTATTCATCTTTTTTTGTGTCAGTGCGTAAAAAAGCCATCAATATGATGGCTTTTTAGACGAAACAAGAAATACTAAATTTAGTGCCATTTAATCGGCTTAATTTCTTGAACTATATTCGTAGGTTTATCTTCACTTGAACAACCACAACCACCAGCACAGCCAAAGGTCATTTTTGGCTTAAGCCATTTTGCTAAGGTTGTCCAACCCTGCTTTTCACAAAATGCAGATAGTGTAGAAAAGACTGAATTTGCTGTTTTTGGAAATACTTTCTTAAAAACAACAACAGCACTCCAACTCACTACAACTGCAATAATCAGATATTGAACCATGTACAACCTCCTTTCTTGCCTTAACCCCAATAGTGGGAAGCAATTTGATAGGTAACAAACGATGCCAAATAAGCCAAGCCGAACAGATATGCAGTCATGACAGCAACATGTTTCCATGAACCTGTTTCACGTCGTACCGTTGCCAATGTGGCCAAACAATGTGGTGCATAAATAAACCACACTAAAAGCGACAATCCTGTTGCCAAAGACCAACCCGAGCCATCTGCACTAATCAGATGTGACAAACCTTGAGCTACAGCATCGTCACTCGTTGCAGACAAGGCATAAACTGTACCTAATGCTGCGACTACAACTTCACGCGCTGCCATTGCTGGAATTAAAGCGATACAGATTTGCCAGTTAAAACCGATTGGAGCAAATACAGGTTGAATAAGATGTCCGAGCATACCGGCAAAACTATAATCTATTGCAGGTAATGTCGCCCCTTCAGGTGGCTGCGGGAAAGTACACAAAAACCAGAGCAAAATAGAAAGCGCAAAAATGATTCCACCAACACGTTTCAAGAAGATCTTTGCGCGATCTAGCAATCCGATTCCCACACTTTTTAAATCGGGGAAACGATAACTCGGTAGCTCTAGCAATAAAGCATGCTGTGACTTATCTTTTTGCAAAAACTTCATTAAAAATGAAACGCAAAGAGCACTCACAATACCAGCCATATACAGACCGAATAGCACCAGACCTTGTAAGTTGAAAATACCCCAGATCATTTTTTCTGGAATAAATGCAGCAATAAGCAAAGCATATACTGGCAAACGTGCTGAACAGGTCATTAAAGGCGCAACCATAATGGTCGTAAAACGATCACGAGGGTCACTAATACTACGCGTTGCCATAATTCCCGGTACTGCACAGGCAAAGCTTGAAAGTAAAGGAATAAAAGCTCGCCCACTTAAGCCAGCTTGAAACATTAATTTATCAAGCAAGAATGCTGCACGCGGTAAATAACCCGATTCTTCTAATACTAAAATGAAGAAGAACAAGATTAAAATTTGTGGCAAGAACACAACTACGCCACCTGCCCCCGCGATAATTCCGTCAACAACCAAACTATGCAGTAGTGGCTGTGTAATCACAGTTCCTACTACTTCACCCAACCAGCCGAAGAAGCCTTCAATGCCATCCATGAACGGAGCTGCCCAAGCAAAAACTGCTTGGAACACAATAAACATCATGAGAGCAAGGCTAAGTAGGCCTAAAACTGGATGTAGGAAAATTCGATCTAGAAAGTCAGTACGCTTATCTCCCTGATCGACATATTGAACAACATCTTTAAAAATCATATCGATTTTTTGATGATGAGTTCCAGTCAAACCACTGAGTTCGGTCTGTGGCACACTGTATTTTTCTTGATCAAGGGCATGTAATAAATTTTCAATACCCGCATTACGAACAGCAACTGTTTCAACGACTGCTACGCCCAAACGTTGAGATAACTTTTGAGTATTAATTTGGATGCCACGACGACGCGCTTCATCCATCATATTCAGTACGAGTAAAATCGGACGACCAAGCTCGATCATTTCGAGCACTAGTCCTAAATGCAATTTTAAGTTAGTCGCATCGACCACACATAAAAAGGCATCTTGCTGACCTTCTCCGGCAATCTTACCCAAGCAAACATCACGGGTAATGACTTCATCAGGACTGGTTGCATTTAGACTATATGTACCCGGTAAATCGAGTACACGCACTGCACGCCCTGAAGGTAACTGAAAATGACCTACTTTACGCTCGACCGTTACACCCGCATAGTTTGCGACTTTTTGTCGAGTTCCAGTTAAATGGTTAAAAAGAGAGGTTTTACCACAGTTCGGATTTCCCACAAGGGCAATACGTAACGCATCACTCATGCGGGTACTCCTTCTTCTACTTGAATTTCGATTTTGTCCGCTTCTGCTTTACGCAAAGCGAAACGAGTAAAGCCAATTTGGATCAAGATCGGATCACCACCAAAAATACCCTTGGTAATCACTTCCACTCGTGTGCCTGGCACAAAGCCCAGACTTTCCAAACGAATTGCGACCAAATCTTGCTGCTCGGACTCTACTGATATCCGATTCACTTTGCTGATGGTCGCCGCTTGCTTCACTTTTAAAGCTGATAAACGCACCGCATCCGATCCTAAACCTTTTTTAATAGTATACATATAAATGAGAATAATTACCAAATAAGGTTAAATTTCACTTCCTATTGAGTTTAATCGACAAACCTTAAAGTTTCTTTTACAGTACAGAGGTTTAGAGGATGTAGTGTATGTTAAATAAAAAACCGCGTATTCCAAGCCCAGTTCAAATTCCAGAACATTTAAGCTTTTTACAAGGTTTTCGCGACTATCTCGTTGCCCAGACAGTGAGCCCACATACACGTAATGCTTATTTATCTGACCTCATTCAATGCAGTGAACTCCATAAAAAAAATGCGCTTCCACAATGGTCAAGTGATGATATTGCCGATGTTCTTATTGAACTGACCAAAACAGGAAAAAGTCCCCGCTCGATTGCACGGTGTTTATCTGCCCTACGTCAGTTTTACAAATTTTTACGTGAACAGAAATTACGGAGTGATAATCCGGTTGCGACCCACCACTCTCCTAAAATTGGGCGGGCATTACCCAAAGATCTATCTGAAGAAGATGTCGAATCACTAATTCAAGCACCAGATATCAATACTGCACTTGGCTTACGTGACCGAGCAATGTTTGAAGTGCTTTATGCATGTGGTTTGCGTGTTTCAGAACTACTTAACTTGCGTATGGAACTCATTAATTTAAAACAAGGCTATTTAAGGGTTACAGGTAAAGCCAATAAAGAACGCTTGGTCCCGCTAGGACAATTCGCCTGTGAGTGGGTAGAACGTTATTTAAATATTGCACGGCCTCAACTCTATAAAAGCTCGACTGACTATCTCTTTTTAACCCAACATGGCGGGATCATGAGTCGACAAAACTTTTGGTATGCCATTAAACGCTATGCGCTTCAAGCCAATATTCAAGCTGAACTCTCACCTCATACCTTACGTCATGCTTTTGCAACGCATCTGCTCAATCACGGCGCAGACTTACGCGTCGTGCAAATGTTACTGGGTCATAGCGATTTATCTACAACACAAATCTATACGCATGTTGCACAAATCAGAATGCAACAATTACATGAAAAACATCACCCTAGAGGATGATAAAGGTTTCAGACCCCACTCAAGTATTTCATATCAATCACTTGATTTCGTTCACAAAGGTTAAGAAAGTTTTAACAATACACGTTAGATTTTTTGGTATGCTTAGCAGCTTCTGACTATAAATACTGATGAAATAAGGGTTATCTATGTCTTTTACCCGTTCTCAAATTTTTCTTGCCTGTACTTTGGCATCTAGCCTTTTGTTCAGTGCTTGTTCTAAAGAAAACAAACCACAAAAAGAAGATGCGCTCACAGCGACTGCACCTGCTACAGGGGAAGCTTCAACCATTATCGAGCGTAATGCCAAGCAGCGTTTGATCGAAACTTTGCAAAAACAATTTAAGAATGCAAATATCAGCGCCAAAATTTTAGATATCAAACCGACTGAAGTTCCAAATTTATATTGGGTGAATCTTGAAGGGATGACATCAGTTTATACAACAAGTGATGGTAAATATTTAATTCAGGGTGATGTAATCCGATTAGGAGGCAAAGAGCTTCATAATATTGGTGATTCACTTCAAGCATCAGAAAATAAAAAGCATCTTGCCGCTTTAAAAAATGAAGATCTTATTGTCTACCCTGCAAAAGGCAAGGCTAAGCACGTGATCTATGTGTTTACCGATGCAAGCTGCCCTTATTGCCATAAGCTACATGAGCACATACCCGAAATTAATGAAAAGGGTATTGAGATACGCTATATCGCTTGGCCACGCGGCGAACAATTTATGCCGACCATGGAAGCTGTATGGTGTAGCGCAGATCGTAAAGCTGCCTTTAATCAAGCAGTACAAGGTATCAACATTCCACAAGCTCAATGTAAAAACCCTGTTCGAGAGCAATATCAACTTGGCTTGAATATGGGCGTAAATGGTACACCTGCTATTTACAATGCTGATGGCGAGTACTTGGGTGGATATCTAACACCAGATGAATTAATTAAACGTCTGGATAAATAATCCACTTAAAGTTGATGAATGATTAATCATCTGTCTCTTAAGAAAAGCGCTGCTCTTATTGCAGCGCTTTGTTTTTTCAATAAATAATGCTTTACCTATCGGTGTTTAAAGACTGATCTACTCTTCTTTTCCAAACATCGCACTCTAATTCATTGAACAGGCACTAAAAGCGCTAGAGTCTGGCGTTTTTTTTAGCTATGATCTAGCTTCAACTAAATGATTAAATGATGATATGGAGTGTGACGTGAAACCAGTTCGCCTGGCAATACTCGGTCTAGGAACCGTAGGTGGAGGAGCCCTTAAACTACTACAAGAAAATGCCGCTGAAATTAAACGTCGCACCGGTCGAGAAATTCAAATTACCCACGTTGGAACACGTCGCCCTCGTCCAGATCTTGAACTGGAAGGGATTAAACAAAGCGCAGATTTACTTGATATCGTTCGTCAACCAGATGTTGATATGGTTGTTGAAGTGATGGGCGGGATACACCCTGCTTACGAAGTTATCATGGAAGCGATCAAACACGGCAAACAAGTCGTGACCGCAAACAAAGCTTTACTTGCTGAACATGGCAATGAATTATTTAAAGCAGCTGAAGATAATGCTGTACAAATTGCCTATGAAGCAGCAGTTGCTGGCGGTATTCCAATTATTAAAGTCATCCGCGAAGGCCTTGCTGCAAACCATATTCAATGGTTGGCAGGCATCATTAATGGTACAGGCAACTTTATTCTGACCGAAATGCGTGAGAAAGGCCGTGCATTTGATGATGTATTAAAAGAAGCTCAAGAACTTGGTTATGCAGAAGCAGATCCAACTTTTGATGTTGAAGGTATTGATGCTGCGCACAAGCTTACAATTTTAGCGTCTTGTGCTTTTGGTATTCCTCTTCAGTTCGATAAAGTCTATACCGAAGGTATTAGCAAAATTACCGCACAAGATGTGAAATATGCCGAAGATCTCGGTTTCCGCATTAAACACCTAGGAATTGCACGTCGTGCTGAAAAGGGTATTGAACTACGCGTTCACCCAACACTCATTCCAGATGAGCAGCTTATTGCGAATGTAAATGGCGTTAAAAATGCTGTTTTAGTTCAAGCGCATGCTGTAGGTCCTACACTCTATTACGGCGCTGGTGCTGGTGCTGGTCCAACTGCTTCTGCTGTTGTTGCCGATGTAATTGATATTGTCCGTGACATCTCTTATACCGAAGATGGTGCAGGGACGATTCCTCAACTTGCTTTTGAAGCATTAACAAATGTGCCAATTTTAAGCCGTGAAGAAATGACCACAGGTTATTACATCCGCATAAATGCAGAAGATCAAACTGGTGTACTTGCAGATGTCACGACCATCTTAAGCCGTGCTGGAATTAGTATTGATGCCATTATGCAACAATCTCGTTTAAAAGACCTCATTCCAATCGTGATTCTGACCGATCCAATCGTTGAATCTAAGATGGATGAGGCACTTGCACAAATTCAAGCCTTACCCGCAATTCATGGCGAAATCGTAAGAATTCGTTTAGAATCGCTCGATAGTTAATCAGGTTGAGGGAAAGACTCCCTCTCCCGCTTCATCTTTAATTGGAACACCATCATGTCTAATGCCAATCGTTATACTGGTCTTGTAGATCGTTATCGTGACCGTTTGCCAGTTTCGGCAACTACTCGTGCTATCTCTTTGGGTGAAGGCAACACCCCACTCATTAAACTAGAGAATATTCCACGTATTATTGGCAAAGATGTTGAAATTTATGTGAAATATGAGGGTTTAAACCCAACTGGTTCATTTAAAGACCGTGGTATGACCATGGCTGTAACCAAAGCGGTTGAAGAAGGCTCTAAAGCGATTATCTGTGCATCTACTGGTAACACTTCTGCTGCTGCTGCTGCTTATGCTGCACGTGCAGGTATCAAAGCATTTGTTTTGATTCCAGAAGGCAAAATTGCAATGGGTAAAATGGCGCAAGCGATGATGTATGGTGCGATCACTATGCAAATCCGTGGTAACTTCGATGATGGTATGCGTCTTGTAAAAGAAGTTGCTGATCAAGCGCCTGTAACGATTGTAAACTCAATCAACCCTTACCGTTTGCAAGGCCAAAAAACCATTGCTTATGAAATCGTTGAGGCTTTAGGCCGTGCACCTGATTATCACTGCTTACCTGTAGGTAACGCGGGTAACATCACAGCTCACTGGATGGGCTATACTGAAGCAGTAGCAAATCAACCTGCTGATCAGTTTGAACAAGTTATTTATGACGCAGCAACAGATCAGTTTACTGGTCCAAAACCTGAAGGTTTACCAACAATGGTAGGTTATCAGGCTTCTGGTGCAGCTCCATTCTTACGTGGTGCTCCAATTGAAAACCCAGAAACAGTTGCAACTGCAATCCGTATTGGTAATCCACAAAGCTGGAACCATGCGAAAGCAGTCGTACGCGACTCAAAAGGCTGGTTTGATGAACTTCAAGACAGCGAAATTTTAGAAGCTCAGCGTTTACTTTCTATGTATGAAGGTGTGTTTGTTGAGCCTGCATCTGCTGCTTCTATTGGCGGTGCAATCCGTGATATTAAAGCGGGTAAAATTGCTGAAGGTTCTGTGATTGTTTGTACCGTAACAGGTAATGGCTTGAAAGATCCAGACACAGCAATCAAGCAATGTGCCGATGCAGTCATGTTGTCAATTGATGCAACAATGAGCCAAGTCAAAGATTCGATTTTATCTAATATGTAAAATCTGAGTTTTCATAAAAACGGCTGTTCAACACAGCCGTTTTTTATGTCTTTTTTAATAGCCATAAAAAAAACGCTTCTTGATCGAAGCGTTTTTAAAATATTTAAATTAAATACGTTTTGGTAAATTACTCAACCAACTCAATAGGTTAGTTGCATCATTATTACGTGCTTGCGAACTTGGCTCACCAAGCAATACAATCACGGCTGGACGTGAGTTTACAGTCGTATGCATGACAACACAGCGACCTGCTTCATTGATATAACCTGTTTTAGACAAGTTAATATTCCAACCACCATTACGCACTAATGCATTGGTATTGTTAGATTTCAACACACGATAACCCAAGTTAAAATCATAAGTTGGTGTTGTTGAAAATTGACGAATTAAGCCATATTGAGATGCTGTACTCGCCAAAATTCCTAAGTCACGCGCAGAAGATACATTTTGTGGATGTAAGCCCGTAGATTCAACATAATGGGTAGCTGTCATACCCAAAGCACGTGCTTTAGAATTCATTGCAGCTACAAATGCAGGACGACCACCCGGATATGTACGAGCTAAAGCCGCTGCTGCCGGATTTTCAGATTTCATTAAAGCAAACAGCAACACTTCTGCGCGGTTCATTTTGTCGCCAACACGCAGTGTTGAGCTGGAATTTTTCCCGCCAGCCCCCGCAAAATCAATTTGCTCAAGCATAATTTCTTCTGACATGTTTAAACGAGCATCTGCTGTTACCACTGCTGTCATAAGTTTAGTAATAGATGCAATTGGAACAGAAGCATTCGTATTTTTACTATAAAGAACCTCACCAGTTTGCGCATCCATCACCAATGCGGCACGAGCACTTACACTCGGCTGGGCATTGTAACCAGAGGTATCGCGGATTTGAGCAAATTTTGGTGCAGATGCCACAACTTTGGGTGCATTACCACCACGTAAAGTTGTAGTTACAGATGTTGACCCTTGTATAGTTGGCTCATCATCTTCATCATTCAAAAGTTGACTAGCGTCAGCTGAAGACCAATTTAAACTTGCACTCCCACCGCTCCCTGAGGACGGGTTATTGACGAGTTCTGCAAAGCTTGTTGAACTCAAACTAAGCAAAATAGACATGCTTAGCACATGCATTAAAGACTTTTTAGAATTTTTCACGGCACAATACTCGACTCAGGGTGATACACATTTGCGCTAACTATAATTATGCCTTACATTTGAGGTATAAGGTATAACGCTTTTACCGACACAATTGTGCACAACTATTCGCTCACTATATAAGAATAGGATTGCTAATTTTGTCATCCCATTGCAAGCTAATTTTGCTTTATGTAACAAAAAACTTGTTTTTTGAAAGAAAGGAGGTCTTCTTGATTACAGTTTTAGTTGTCGATGACCATGAACTGGTACGTACAGGCATTTGCCGTATGTTAGAAGATCATGCCGATGTTGAAGTAATTGGACAGGCCGAATCTGGTGAGGAAGCTATTGCTATTGTTCGTCAGAAACATCCTCAAGTTGTGCTACTTGATGTCAATATGCCAGGCATCGGCGGTGTAGAGACAACACGTCGTTTATTACAAAGTGCACCAGATACAAAAGTTATTGCTGTAAGTGGTTTATCAGAAGAACCATACCCTTCTCTTTTGCTTAAAGCAGGAGCTAAAGGCTACATCACTAAAGGTGCTCCAATTACAGAAATGGTTCGGGCAATCAACAAAGTCATGCAAGGCGGCAAATACTTCAGTGCCGATATTGCTGAGCAGTTGGCGAGTTCCTATCTATCGGACACACAACAATCACCTTTTGACGCTCTATCCGAACGAGAAATGCAAGTTGCAATGATGGTTGTAAATTGTATTAGCGCTCAAGAAATTGCGGACAAACTTTTTGTAAGTGTTAAAACGGTGAATACTTATCGCTACCGTATTTTTGAAAAACTCTCCATTGATAGTGACGTTAAACTGACTCATCTTGCGATCCGTTATGGTCTGATTAAACCTTAATCAGACTTATATGCAATTTCCCTTAAACTCATCGTTGTCCCATACGATTTTTCGTTTGGGCACGTGGTATGGTTTATATCGTCTTATTATTGCGGTTAGCCTCAATATTATTTTGGTTTTAACCGATGCTCAAATCGACAATAGTCTACAGCAACCCGCTTTATATTCTTACACACTGCTTGGCTATTCCATATTAAGCCTTCTTCAGCTTTTGTGTTTTAAGTTTATTTCAACTCAGGCAACAAAGCAGCTTATTTTATTTTTTGTAGTTGATGTTATCTGCCTGAGTTTACTTACATTTTCTGTAGGTGAACCAAATCTTCAACTCAGCTTGCTGTATGTTATTGCCATATTCACCTCGGCAATTTTGCTCAGCGCAAGAATGTCTTTACTCATTACATTACTTGCGGTCATTGCCGTTATTTACCAACGCTTTGTCGGTAGTTTATTTGACTACAATAATCTAAATACAATTGGTAATAGTGCCTTATTAGCCTTTTTATTTTTTGTGGTGCATGGCATCGGGCAAATTGCGGTTCAGCGCTTTAAATTACTTGAGGCGCTAACTTTCCACCAATCCATCGAACTATATCAACTACAAAATATTAACCGCTATATTTTGGAACAAATTGAAGAAGGTTATCTGGTTCTAGATGAAAACTACGACATTGTTCTAAGTAATCCGGCTGCCTGCTCCCTGTTAGGCATTCCGCCACAATTTGCCAGTGAAAAATATCCTTTAGCTAAGTGGCACCCCGATTTATTTGAAATTCTTAAGTTTGGTAACTTACAAGAAGGTGACCGATTTATTTTTGAATCAAAGCTTTCTGCCTACTCTATTAATATTAAAGTGCAGCATCTTGTGGTGCCACAACAGGCATTGACGCTACTCATTTTACAAGATGCACAACACATTAATCAGCAAGCTCAACAACTCAAACTTGCCGCTTTAGGGCAACTTTCAGCCAGTATTGCACATGAAATCCGTAACCCTCTGGCAGCAATTGTTCAGGCAAATGAATTATTTAAAGATAGTGATTTAGAGCAGCAAAATACTTTAAGCCGTATGATTGGCAAGCAAACAAAACGCATCGATAGTATTGTTCAAGACACATTAGGACTTGCCAGCAGCGAAAGAACTCACCCGATTCAGATTGAATTAAACGACTTCATAAAAACGTTATTAGACGAAGATCTATCGGATGTTAAACATTCTATACAGCTTAAAATATCTGATTTATCCTTAAAATTATTATTTGACGAGAAACAACTCAGACAGGTGCTGATTAACCTTGTTAGGAATGCTTTACGTCATAATGCACCCGATTCGCCGCATGTACTGATCAACATTCATTCACAAACAAATAAAATCTATATTGATGTGATCGATTACGGTGAAGGTGTTTCAAAACGTGATATATCTCAATTATTTAAACCATTTTTTAGTACCGAAATTAATGGAACTGGTTTAGGATTATATTTGTCTCATAGTTTTTGTGAGGCAAACCATGCAAAGCTCACGTATGTAGAGCAAAAACAAGGGGCATGCTTCCGAATGGAATGTCCAATAATATATTGATTATTTATTAGGTTTTTGGGGAAATGGCAGAACAGCAACCACTAGTTTTGCTTGTAGACGATGAAGAAGATTTGTGCCTTTTAATGCAAATGACTCTTGCGCGAATGGGGATTAAAACACATCTTGCTTATCGGGTTGAACAGGCCAAACAACTCTTTACTCAGTTTCATTACGATGCATGCTTAACCGATTTGAACCTACCCGACGGTAGCGGTTTAGAATTAGTTAAACATGTTTCTCAAACTTATTCTCAGACACCAATTGCAGTTTTAACTGCATACGGCAATATGGATATTGCAATTGCAGCGTTAAAGGCGGGAGCTTTTGACTTTGTAAGTAAACCTATTAACCAAATTCATTTAGATCAGTTATTAAAAAAAGCACTTAACCAGCCAAAACTAGAGCATGAGTTTGGTGAAACAACGTTGGAAAATGACCTATTAATTGGACGTTCTCCACCGATACAAAACCTACGTATTGCTATAAAAAAAATAGCCCGTTCCCAAGCTCCAGTGTTTGTTACGGGGGAATCTGGTACAGGTAAAGAAGTTGTTGCTAATCTTATTCACCGTCTGAGTAACCGCAGCGAAGGTCCATTTATTGCGATTAACTGTGGAGCAATTCCAACTGAGCTCATGGAAAGTGAACTTTTTGGGCATAAAAAAGGTAGTTTTACTGGAGCGACCCAAGACAAACAAGGCCTTATTTTATCCGCTCATGGCGGCAGTTTATTTTTAGATGAAATTGCCGAATTGCCGTTAAATATGCAGGTTAAATTGCTTCGGGCAGTGCAAGAGAAAAAAATTCGCCCAGTAGGTTCAGATCAGGAAATTGACGTTGATTTTCGGGTGATTAGTGCCAGCCACCAAGATTTAGATTTATTAGTCCGACAAGGCAAATTCCGTCAGGACTTATTTTTCCGCATTCATGTGATGGATATTATGTTGCCGCCACTGCGTGAGCGCGGTGGAGATATTTTGCTATTAGCCCATCACTTTATTCAAAAGGTTTGTATGGAATGGGAAATTCCAAATAAACAATTAACCACGACTGCTGAAACTTATTTATTGCAGCAAGATTTTCCGGGTAATGTTCGTGAATTAAGAAATATGATCGAACGCGCTATTACCTTAAGTGATGATGAATGTATTGATTTATCACACTTGAATACGACTCTTCTCAGAAGCAGTAGCGTTAACTCGCAAATCACCACTAAACCAGTGAATGACACATCAACTGCGATTGCTCAGGCTCGACCAAAATTACCAATGGAAGGCTTAGAACGCTACTTAGAAAATATTGAAAAAGATATTCTGCTAAATGCATTGGACATGACACATTGGAACCGGACCTTAGCAGCTAAAAAGTTAGGAATGACCTTCCGCTCTTTACGCTATCGATTGAAAAAGTTTGGCTTAGATACCGAATTAGGAGAGGAGGTATAAAAACTATTTTTTCTTTAGAAATAAGTCTGCAACGCGATCTAAATATACGTCTTCTTTCATTTCTGGGGGCAAAGGATAGCTCTGATTAGGCTGAATACCTTGCCCTTCAATCATATTGCCATTTGGCGTGTAATAGTGTGAGACTGTCATTTGTAGTGCCGCACCACTTGGCAAAGGAAACAGTTTCTGCACTACGCCTTTCCCATAACTTTTTTCACCGATTACCCATGCACGCTGGTGTTCTTTCATGGCCGCAGTAAAAACTTCGGCTGCCGATGCAGAACGATGATTAATTAATATACCTAATTTTATATTCTGAAATTCATTGCCGGGCAGAGCCTGAAATTGCTGATTACCTTCCGAACGGCTTTTAGTTGAGACGATAATCCCACTATTTAGAAATAAATCTGCCGACTCGACTGCTGCCGATAACAATCCACCCGGATTATTTCGTAGATCGATTAAAACGGCTTTTAAACGTGGTGAACTATTTTCTTCAATTAATCGTTTAATTTCATTTGCGGTGTCTTGCTGGAATACTCTAATTTTTAATACGAGCACCTGATTATGTAGCATTACAGGTTCTATATCAGTTTCTATTTTTTTATTACGAACTAAGTTGAGGTTTCCATTTAAATCTTCTGCTTGTACTTGAAGCGTACTTCCGATAGAACCATAAAGCAGCCCGAGCACTTGATCGTGGTTTAAATTTTTTAAGTCTTGATTATCAATCTTGAGAATAGCCTGACCATTTCTCAAACCTAATTTGTATGAGTCTGAGCCCGTTTTAAGATCACGAATCATCCATTTATGGGCATGCAATTCAGGGCTTAAAGCAAAATCAACAGAGGCGAGGTCACCTTCAGTATATTGAATCAATTGACGATATTCTTCTGCCGACAAATAGCGTGAGTAACGATCAAGCCCACTTACCAGCCCTTTAATGGCTTGCTGAAATAAGGCATCGTCAGACTTCACGTCAACGTAGTTATCTCGGACAATTCCATAGATTTGAACAAACTGTTGAATTGACTCGATCGGCACCTCTGCATAACTATGTTCCGGTTCTTCCGAATCGGAATGCAAAGGTGACAATTTCTCTTTTACAACTGGCGCTGCAAAAGCAAATTGGCTGCAACACAGCAACATACTTACAATAAGTTTTTTATATTTAATGTGTTGCAGCATCCAATCACCTTTGGCTTATGCAGATAATGTAATCAGGTTACGTCCTTGCATTTCAGCAGGAACAGGAATCTGCATTAAATTGAGAATCGTCGGTGCTACATCGGCAAGCACGCCACCTTCTGCAATTGTTGCTTGTGTTGGGCCAACATAAATAAACGGTACAAGTTCCGTTGTATGTTGAGTGTGAACTTGACCACTTTCGTAGTCTTGCATTTGTTCAACGTTACCATGGTCAGCAGTAATCAACATATGGCCTTTCTTTGCCATTACTGCTTCATAGACACGCCCTAAACAAAGATCGACTGCTTCAACTGCTTTAACTGCAGCATCAAAAATACCTGTATGACCTACCATATCACCATTGGCATAGTTCACAACCAATAAATCATATTCACCAGAATTAATGGCTTTAACCAATTCATCAGTGACTTCATAAGCACTCATTTCAGGCTTAAGGTCATACGTTGCAACGTTTGGAGAAGGAATCAAAATACGCTTCTCGCCCGGATATTCATCTTCACGTCCACCACTAAAGAAGAATGTTACATGAGCATATTTTTCAGTTTCGGCAATACGTAACTGAGTCTTCCCTAAAGAAGATAAATATTCACCTAATGAATTTTTCAATGCTTCTGGCATATATGCAACTGGCGCATCAATGCTAGCCTGATAACGGGTGAGCATGACAAATTTAGAAAGATTCGGTACAACTTTACGCTCAAAACCGGCAAAGTCTTTTTCTACAAATGCACGAGTAATTTCACGAGCTCGGTCAGCACGGAAATTCATAAATACAACGCTATCGCCGTCTTGTACTTTAGCAACATCACCAATACGAGTCGCTTTTACAAACTCATCGTTTTCATTGGCTGCATAAGCTAACTCTAAGCCTTCCACTGCTGTTTGCGCAGTACGAAGTGCCTCGCCTTCGGTCAACAAACGATAAGCTTGCTCAACACGATCCCAACGGTTGTCACGGTCCATTGCAAAGTAGCGGCCAATCATGGTCGCGATACGGCCTTGCCCTTGGTATTGAGCAAATAATGCATCTAATTTTTCTAAAGACGACTGAGCGCTACGTGGAGGCGTATCACGGCCATCAAGAAAAGCATGTAAATAAACTTTTGCACCACGTTTTAATGCAAGCTCACACATCGCCACAATATGGTCTTCATGTGAATGGACGCCGCCGTCTGAGAGTAATCCCATAATATGGACAGCACCACCAGCGGCTTTGGCTTTTTCAACAGCGTCAATTAGCACTTCATGTTTAAAAAAGTCGCCAGTACGAATATCTTTAGTAATACGAGTAAAGTCTTGATACAACACACGACCAGCACCAAGGTTCATATGACCAACTTCAGAGTTACCCATTTGTCCATCAGGTAAACCAACATCTTCACCAGAACCAGAAATTAGACTATTTGGGTGCTTTGCTGTCATTGCTGCCAAATTCGGTGTTTTTGCTGCAAGAAAGGCATTATCTTCAGTCGCTTCACGGTGTCCGACACCATCCATAATGACCAGAACGTGAGGGATCTTGCCAGCAGTTGCATCCGTCATAATCTATTTCTCTTTTGTCTACAATTTCGTCACAATATCTTACCGAATTTTCGGTCAAGACTCTATTTTTTCCTATGGCTTTCACCAATATCTACGATTGATGAAAGCTATAAATATCAATAATTACTAGCGAGCGCGGTAAAGCAAATAACTTCCGGCACCAAACATTAACAAGATAGGTACGAGTACAAACCATGCTGGAGATGGGGAATAAACCAAGCTGGCATAGCCCAAGAAATCCTGCAAATAATAGAAACTCAAACCAATAAACAATGCGATCACTAAACGGAAACCCATTGATTGTTGGCGTAAGGGCCCAAAAATAAATGAACACGCCACTAGAACCAGAGCGATCAATGAAAATGGTGAAGCAACTTTTTGCCAGAAAGCCAATTGGTAGGTCTTTGGAACCTGACTATATTCATCCATATAGCGCATAAAACTAATCAGCTGGCTTGGTGATAAATCTTCAGGATCTAAAGTCACCATGTGCACATATTTAGGCTGTAATGCTAAAGAAAGCGATTGTTCGTCATGGTCAGTTTTGATGGCATTTCCTGCCGCCAGAATATCCATTTGTTCTGCTTTCTTCAAAGCCCATTGACCATCTTTTACGAACTGTCCTTGCTGAGCATTAATTAATGATTGCAAGTAATAGTTCTGATCAAAATCGACCACTTGAATATCTTTTAAATTGCCTTGAGAGTTCGCATAGTCGATATAGATAAATCGCTGCCCTTCACGTGACCAATAACCTTTTACTTCGCCTAAAGCAGCGATAGAGCGGTGACTTTTAACACTTTCTGCTTTTTCATTGGTATATGGAATAACCCATTCACTTAAAGCAAAAGACAAAATAATAAGCAGTAAAGCTGAGCGCATCACCCAACCGACAATACGCCATAAGCTAATACCAGCAGAGCGCATAACAATAAGTTCACTGCTTGTCGCGAGTGACCCTAAACCAATTACAGCACCAATCAAGGCAGAAATAGGCAAAATTTCATATAGATAACGAGGCGCCCCCCACAACACATAGATGAGAGCTTGCCATGCGTTATAGTCTGGTTTGAGCTCACCCAACTCGCCAAGGTACGTAAATAAGATCTGTAAAATCGACAAAACAACTGTGGTGCCAAACATTGCAAGCGCAGTGGTTTTCGTCACATATTTGGCGACTATTCGACGTGCTAACATTATAATTTCACTCGCTTGATCTGTTTCTTGATTTTTGGTGCCAACTTCTGTTTACGTGAAAATAAGGCAGCTGCAACGCCATAAACAACCAACACGGCAGGATAAGCCCAAATATCGAGTTCTTCTTTACTAATACGAGTCTTGATTGCAATCATTAATACGATCAGACTGGAAAAAATAAAAACCGCCGGAATAAGACGATAATAACGACCTTGTCTTGGGCTCACCTCAGACAATGCCACAGAAAGCATTAAAGCAATAAGAATAGTGAATGGTCCAAACAAACGCCATCCCAACTCACTTCTTATCACTGGATCATTCGTTTTTGAAAAAAGTTTAGTCGTTGATAATGCTTCTACATCACCACTTTCAAACTTAACATCTTTGTCATTTTCTAAACGTAGACGATAAGACTGAAACTCTGCTTGTGTATATTTTGGTTGTCCCGGGAATATTTCATAACGGCGGCCTTGCACCAGATCAACCACATTGGCTGTATCATTTGCGACTTCTACACGAGTCGCTTCTTTTGCCAAAATCATGACATCTGGCTTATCTTCTTTGGTAGCGCGTTGATAAAAGAAAATGTCTTTTAGATTTTTTCGATCTTCAGATAGCGAACCTGCATAAATCGTATAGGGTCCAGAAGAAATAAATTCTCTTGGGCGAACCAAATCAAAACCTGTCCGAACCGCTTGAGTGGTGGTTAATTTTTCAAACTCACGTAGTCCCCACGGCGTCATCCAGAGCATAAGCACAGACTGACAAACCATATAAACAAGTGTCATTGGAATAAGTAGTCGCGCCAATTGATGACGACTCACACCACTACCGTTCAGGACTGCCATTTCATGGTCAACATATAAGCGACCAAACACCAACATTAAACCAATAAAAAAACCCAGTGGTAAAATGAGTGTTAGAAATTCAGGTAAACGATACCCAATGATGCTAAACAAGATACTGGCATCTAAACGCCCCTGCGCCGCCACACCAAAGTATTTGATCAGACGACCACCCATCATGATTAAGGTCAATAAGGAAATGACCACTAATGAGGTAGAGACAACTTGCTTGACGAGATAACGCCGAATAATCAAAGTAATACTTCCAAAAGGCTAATCGGGACGACTGCTAGTTTACCCGAATGTTAAAAATATAAAACCGCACATTGCAACGCTATGCTTGAAAGTGTTTCAATGTTTTAATTCATCATAACTTTCTATAGGCAATCACGGCAGCCATGAAATTTACAACTTATACAACTTTTCCCGAACAGACATCTAATGAATCTTTGTGGATTTTAGTTGATTCAGAACAGCTACAAAGCAACATCAACACATATCAAATCAATAACCTAGAAAGCGTTCTTACTGCTACCCAATTTAAAGGCAACCTTAATGAAACTCTGCCACTATTTGGTCAGATTTCAAATCAGCCTCACAGCCAATTACTTGGCTTAGGAAAAACAGCCGAACTTCAGGCAGTTAAGCTCGCTAAACTTGCTCAAACTATTATCAAATCGACACAAAATAAATTTAAGCATATCGCAATTGATATTGCTGCTTTACCTGTCGAGCACCATTATTTATTTGCTTTAAGCTTAACTCAAGCAGCTTATGGTTATGATGAGTTTAAATCGAAAAAAAATGAATTTGTGTTACAACAGGTTGATTTAATTAGTTCAACGACTAGCCTAGATAAACAACAACTGGCGTTAGTACATGCGGTACAGTCTGGTCAGTCTTACGCGCGTGACCTTGGTAACCGTCCGGGTAATATTTGTTTCCCTGAATATTTGGCAGAACAGGCTCTAGCTTTAGCGGCAGAATTCCCTGACTTACTTAAAGTCACTGTTTTAAATGAGCAGCAAATGGCTGATTTAGGCATGTATGCTTTTCTTGCAGTGAGTAAAGGATCTGAACGTCCGGGTCGCATTGTAACTCTCGAATATCAAGCACAGATTGATCAAGCTCCAGTTGTTCTAGTTGGTAAAGGCGTAACTTTTGATACAGGTGGCATTTCTTTAAAACCAGGCCTTGGCATGGATGAAATGAAATTCGATATGTGTGGTGCAGCCTCTGTACTAGGCACCATTCGTGCGCTATGCGAAGCGAAACTTCCTATTCATGTGGTTGGTGCAATTGCAGCAGCAGAAAATATGCCTTCTGGCAAAGCAACCCGTCCAGGCGATATTGTAACCACCATGAGCGGACAAACTGTTGAAATTTTAAATACAGATGCTGAAGGACGTTTGGTACTATGTGACACATTGACCTATATCAAACGCTTCAATCCAGCAGTAGTGGTGGATATTGCGACGTTAACAGGTGCGTGTGTAGTTGCTTTGGGCAAAGTACTCAGTGGTTTGTTCTCACCAGATGATGCCTTGGCAGCTGAACTTCAACAAGCGGGTGAGCAGTCTTTTGACCGTGTATGGCGTATGCCAGTGATTGATGATTATCAAGAGTTGCTTGATTCACCATTTGCAGATATTGCGAACATCGGTGGTCCATACGGTGGTGCGATTACAGCTGCATGTTTCCTTGAGCGCTTTACACGTGAGTATCGTTGGGCTCATTTAGATGTTGCTGGAACAGCATGGCTTTCTGGTCCAGCTAAAGGCGCAACTGGTCGTCCAGTACCACTCCTCATGCAATTTTTAGCAAATCGTGTAAATACGAATGGCTAAAGTTAGTTTTTATCTGTTTGAAACCAGTGAAGAACGGCAAGTCGATAGTGCTTGCCGTTTATGCCGAAAAATTTTACAGAAGCATCCTAAAATCTGGTGGTATTGCCCAGATGTGCAGCTACAACAAACTCTTGATGAAAGATTATGGGATTTCGACCCTGTTAGTTTCATTGCACATGGGGTTGATCAAGCTGATGCTGCTGTATGTATTTCGGCTAAACAACCACTTGAACAAGGCTTGTTAGTATTTAATTTTAACAATCATGCACTTGAACAAGTTGATCATTTTAGCCACATTATAGAAATTGTTGAAAATAATGAAACAGCCAAGCAAATTGGTCGAGAAAAATTTAAAATGTATCGCCGTTTGGGTATAGAACCGCGGACCTTTAAATTATAACGCGCTAAAATGTAAATACTGTTGAACAAAGGAGAAGCATGGTGGCATTAAATGTCGGGCAAGATTTTAAAAAAAGATGGTTAAATGCGCCTGAAGCTGTCCGTCATGCCTATCAACAGGATCTGGCACGTATTTGCGACTTACTAGAACCTCAAACACCTATTCAGCTTTGGGTTTTAAATGACGAAAAAGCGCAGTTAGAATCACAGCAAAAAATTGAACAAGCCTACGCTGATCTCAAAGCAGAGCTCATTGAGCAAGCACGTATTCGTCGTCAGCTTGCTTTAGAAAAAGCACTTGCTGACAAACGTGCATCAGAAGCAGCCTATGCTGCAGAGTTGCAAGCAGATGAAATTCGTAAATTTAATGAACAGACTGAGATATTACATACTTTACGTAGTCATTTAGAGCAAGAAGTTGCGGAACAAACCGCACGTTATCAAAAGAACCCTGAAACCCCAGCAATTAATTACTCATCTGGTGTAAAACTTAGTATTACCGATGATCAAATCTTATCTGAGCTTGAAAGTTTACGCATTCGTTTAGAACTTGAAGCTGAAAGCTTAATTGAACAGTCTGTAACGGCTTTCCGAGCTAAACTACATTCGGCAGCTCAAGAAGAAATTGAATACATTTTGAAAAATTCTAAGTTTTCTGATGAAAAAATAGAAAAGTAAACCTTTAAATCTTATTCTTGTCATAAAAATGACACTTATATGTCACAAAATAGACATATAGATTATTCTTATAGATCAATTAATTATAAGAATGAAAAGTAGTTATTCAAGATAATTAATGAGGATAAGAGATGGACATTCTGCATCAGATTTCAAAGCAAGTTGAACAGCTTAATCAGGGTGAGCAATGGACGTTTTCAGCACAAGAATTTTATATGAGTCATAACGACTTTAACTCTTTATCTATCTTACTTACACGTGAGTCTGAAACCCGTGATTTTACAATTACTCGCACTCAGCATAACAAGCCATGGGTCGGTACACATTCGGTTACTCTAACCAAACATTAAATTTTCAAAATAAAAAAACCGGAACATGTGTCCGGTTTTTTTATTTTAACGACCTGGCTTTTATTTTAAAAAGCCATTCTCAGCTAAAAAAGACATACTAATATTTGACTCTGTTTTTTGTTCAGCTGCCTTGTCACCTAGTAATAAACGCTCGATATAACGCGCTAAAACATCGACTTCAAGGTTTACCTTGCTGCCGACTTGCCAAGTTCCAATATTAGTACGGTCTGCTGTATGCGGTATTAAGTTCAAGCTTAAAATATTTCCACGTAAGTGGTTAATCGTTAAACTAATACCATCTACGGTCACAGAACCTTTTTCCGCTAAATATTTAGCAAGTTCTGCGGGTGCCGTAACTTCATAATAGATTGAACGAGCGTCTTCACGTACTACGGTAATTTCACCCACGCCATCAACGTGACCACTTACAATGTGTCCACCAAAGCGTGTTGTCGGTAACATTGCCTTTTCAACATTGACACGTTGCCCAACTTTCCAGTGACCCAAAGTCGTTCGGTTCAAGCTTTCACGAGAAACATCGGCAGCATACCAATTATCGCCCCATTCAATTACGGTGAGGCAAATACCATTGGTCGCAATCGAGTCACCCAAATGTACATCTGACATATCCAGATCAGTCTGAATACGTAAACGCACATCTCCACCTACGCTTTGCAGGCTTTCAACTTTTCCTAAACTTTCAATAATGCCTGTAAACATGGCTCAATCTCCAAATCTTTTTACACTGCTTAAATTGCAGTGCTTACCAAAGTGCGAGCTGTGTACTATTACCTGAAGTATCTACACCACCTAGCTCGGCGAAGTGGTAAAGCTGGCCTAATAACTGACGTAATGGTGGTCCTGACTTGGCATGAGTATCTGTAATCACAATAAACTCAAGCACGCGTGCTCGTTCAGATTGTCGTTGTTTACTCACTCGATAGCGCGGAACATCTTGTGTTAACAAGGTCACTTTGCCGCGCTCCAGATTGGCCATAAGCAAATCTTTCGGCTCGATATTACCATCAGTTGAATAACTGGTCAGAATATAGCGGGCATTGATGGTTGAAAGTAATTTTTCATACGCATCTTTCGCATATTTAGAAGAGTTATATGGGCTTGGTCGCTCTTTACGCCAAGCTCTGTCAATTCCACTCTTATAACCTTTAGTATCTGGTGAAGGTAAATCGGCCTGATCCCATAAAGTTAATGCATTCAAAACATGGTAATTACTACTATATGCATGTTGGTTATATGGTGGATCAAGATAAGCAACATCTACTTCAAAACCACTCATTTGATTTGCTAGATGCTGTGAATCTACACACCACATTTCAGCAGCAGGACGTTTACGATCACCAATCTCGCAAAAACGACTCGGTGTTAACCAAAGTAATGACTCAATTCGCTCTAATGCAGTTTGAGTACGCCCGCCCCACCCTTGATGGAAGCTTTTAAATACACCACTGGTGTTACTGACAAAACTGGCTGAATAGAGCAAAGGCGCGAGCAATGCACTCATCTCTACATCATTAATTGCGCCTTGAGATTGCCATGTTGCAATCTGCTGGCGAATCGCATCAATACGCATACCATTACGGCGTTTAAAGAACAAACGGTCACGAGCTGGATCATAAATATCATCATTACGTGGGCAAAGGTTATGTGTTACCCAACCTTTAACTTCAGGTAAGCGATTTAAATAATCGATTGCCTTCTGATAACCGCCC
The DNA here is from genome assembly GCF_035615195.1 of Acinetobacter sp. IK31. NCBI lineage: Bacteria > Pseudomonadati > Pseudomonadota > Gammaproteobacteria > Moraxellales > Moraxellaceae > Acinetobacter > Acinetobacter sp. IK31. The sequence continues at coordinate 51,720 of NZ_JANBOB010000017.1, forward strand.
AACTCTTTAAAAGCAGGTGCATCAATACAAGCTAAAATCGCATGATTTAACGCATGGCTATAAGGTTCCCAGTCATTCGCAATGACACGGTAACCATTTTGACGTGCCAAACGAGACACGACACCACTGCCGGCAAAGAAATCGGCAAAAATCGGAGGATTCTTTTTCTTGCTATTCAGCGTCCCTGTAATTTCAAGGGCTTCTAAAATTAGATGGAGCAATCGGCGCTTATTACCCAAGTAAGGAACAAGCTGATGGAAAAGATATTCGTCTGTCGTACGGGCTGCATGACGACGTTTGTGATAAACCGAAGGCTCTGGATTCATACTTTCTCTTGCGTAGGGATTAACCTTAAGCGTATATCTTGATCAAGTTGTGTCACATCAAGAAGTGTAAAACGGAGTTGCTGTACCATATATTCAAACTCTGCATTGAACATGGCTCTTGCACTTTTCCCCAATAATGTCGGGGCAATATAACTGATCAACTCATCTACCAAACCTTCTTGTAAAAAGGCAGTAGATAAGGTTGCACCGGCTTCTACCAATACATCATAAATTTGATATTGCTTAGATAGGGACTGTAACAGCACTTTTAAAGGCTGAATTTCTAATTGTATCACGCCTAAATCGGCAAGTTCTTGACGATATGGTCCCATTACCATCACAGTTTCAGGGTTTTCTAAAATTTTAGCAGCGAGCGGCAAACGACCTTGGCGGTCTAAAATAATCCGTTTTGGCTGTGCAATTGTCTCAATATCAACACTGTCCAGAATTCGTACATTAAGCTGACAGTCATCTGCAATCACAGTTTCAATCCCTGTAATCACTGCTCCTGAAATGGCACGCCAGTGCTGAACATCTTGACGCGCAACTGCACCAGTAATCCATTTCGATTCACCAGATGCCATTGCCGTACGCCCATCTAGACTTGAAGCTACTTTTAAGCGTACATAAGGCATGCCCGTAGACATCGCCTTTAAAAAACCTTGGTTTAATTTTTCTGCCAAATCTTCACAAATGCCAACTTCTACTTCAATTCCGGCATTTTTCAAAATCTGAACGCCCTTACCCGCAACGAGTGGATTTGGATCAGGACATGCCACAACCACCTTTTTAACCAGTGCCTTAACCAGTGCTTCAGCACAAGGAGGAGTTCGCCCATAATGTGCACATGGCTCAAGCGTCACATACGCTGTTGCACCTTGAGCCTGTTCAGCGGCCTGACGCAAGGCAAAAACTTCGGCGTGTGGTTGACCTGCTTTAGGATGAAAGCCCTCGCCTATTAACTGATCATCTTTGACAATGACACAACCCACATTTGGATTAGGCTTAGTCGAATATAGACCTCGTTTGGCAAGTTCAATAGCTTGCTGCATCCAATATTGATCTTTTTTCAACTCAGACATAAAAATCTCAAATAGTTATTGTTCACGTTGCTGCATTTGCTCAATTTGACGGCGAAAGGCCTCAACATCCTGAAAATCTTGATAAACAGAAGCAAATCGGACATAAGCGACATGGTCGAGTGCAAATAGAGATTGCATGACGACTTCACCAATTGTTCTAGACTTCACGTCACGCTCACCTAAACGGCGGATCTGCAATTGAATATCACTTAAAACAGTTTCTATCTGTTCTTGGGTGACCGGACGTTTTTGCAAAGCATGCATTAACGAACGGCGTAGCTTAGCCTCATCGAAAGGTTCATTTTTTCCATTCGATTTGATCACACGGGGCATAACCACTTCATAGCTTTCAAAAGTGGTAAAACGTTCACCGCAACTTACACACTCACGACGTCGACGAATCTGACAGCCTTCGGCGGCTAAACGTGAATCAATGACTTTACTATCTGCGGCGTTGCAAAATGGACAATGCATAGCGGACTTATAGGGTCGATTACTTTGACCTAGTGTAGCAAAATTTCTACACTTACAGAACCAGCATTCTTCGAGACAAAAAAACAGTCCGAAGACTGTTTTTTTGATTGGAATATATTACGAATTATTCAATACGTTCGCCATGCTGGCTTAAATCCAGACCCATGCGTTCATCATCAGCGTTAACACGGATACCAATCACCAGATCAATCACTTTAAGAATTACAAAAGTCGCTACACCACTGTAAATCATGGTTGCCAATACGCCTTCAACTTGTACCCATAATTGACCAGCGAAGGTTGGAGCTAAGGTAACGTTGGCTGCTTTAATAATTTCATCACTGTAAAATACGCCAGTTAAAATCGCACCGACAATACCACCTACAGCATGTAAACCAAACGCATCCAAAGCATCATCAGCTTTAAGTAAGCGTTTAAGTGCAGTAATACCCCAGAAGCACACGACACCACCGATAAGGCCCATGACTAAAGCACCGCCTACACCGACGAAACCTGCTGCTGGCGTAATCACAACTAAACCAGCGACAGCACCAGAAGCACCACCTAATACAGAGGCTTTACCACGAATCATGCGTTCAACAACTAACCATGATAATGCAGCAGCAGCGGCAGCAACTTGAGTCACTAAAATTGCCATACTTGCACGAGCACCAGCACCTAAAGCACTACCACCGTTAAAGCCAAACCAACCCACCCAAAGTAAGCTTGCACCGACAACGGTTAGAGTCAAGTTATGCGGAGCCATAGATTCACGACCAAGGCCAATACGCTTTCCAAGCATGTAAGCAGCAACTAAACCAGCAACACCTGAGTTGATATGTACAACTGTACCGCCAGCAAAATCTAAGGCACCTGCTTTAAATAACCAGCCATCTGCCGCCCAAACCCAGTGAGTAATTGGCGCATAAACAACAAGTACCCAAACTGCAATGAAGATCATGAAAGCTGAGTACTTCATGCGGTCTGCAATAGAACCACTTAGAATTGCAACTGTAATGATGGCAAAGGTCATTTGGAAAATAACAAAGAGACTTTCAGGAATTGTCCCACTCAATGCATCAAACGCAACTCCGTTTAGCATTGCTTTAGACAAATCACCAAAAAATGCACCTGTGCCAGAGAACGCGATTGAATACCCAGCAATTACCCACAGCAAACTTACTAAGATTGCAGCTGAAAGGCTGAACATCATAGTACTTAATACATTTTTTTTACGTACCATACCACCGTAGAATAATGCCAACCCAGGAATGGTCATTAATAGAACCAATGCGGTTGAAACTAAAATCCAAGAGGTATCACCCGTATCAAGAGTAGGTGTCGGTGCTGGAGCTGCTGGAGTTTCAGCAACTGGTGCTTCTGCAGTGGTTGCAGTAGCTTGAGATGTTGATGTAGCCGCAACTTCCGATGTAGGCGTTGTTACAGCATCTTCTGCCCAAACGGCAGTACCACCCAAAAGAGCGCCTGATAGACTTAGCGCCATAAGCATTTTTTTCATTCGTGTCCCCCAACCTCATTTGCGAGTTATTTTCTACTCAGCAAGCTTTGTGCCAATTAGACAGCATCTGGTCCAGTTTCACCCGTACGGATACGGATAACTTGTTCCAGGTTAGTCACAAAAATCTTACCATCGCCAATTTTTCCTGTGCTTGCTACACGTGTAATTGATTCAATTACCGCGTCGACCATTTCATCACTAATCGCAATTTCGATTTTTACTTTAGGTAAGAAATCAACCACATACTCCGCGCCACGGTAGAGTTCTGTATGTCCTTTTTGACGACCAAAACCTTTAACTTCAGTTACGGTAATCCCTTGTACACCAATGTCAGAGAGCGCTTCACGCACATCATCCAATTTAAACGGTTTTACAATTGCAGTTACAAGCTTCATGTTTGTTTCCTTCGGCTTCTTTTCACCAGTAAGGTTTTATGTTCAATTTTCATGCCAATATTTCAAAGGTTGAGGGAAATGAATCTATTGCATGAACTTTCTTTATAACCTATTTAGTGATCAAGATGTAGATGAGCTATTAAAAATAAAATGAATTTTCAGTATAGTTACATGCTGATTTAATGTTCTATTTGTACTAAAAGAATTGAAACCTATATCCCACGTTCAAGCAGTGGTAAACTGTAAACCATAAGGTAATACAACACTTTGGATATTTCATGCTAGAAACTTTATTACAGGCCATTCTGGAACAAATTGATGAGCCTAAAAAAGATTTGGAAAAAAATTTACGTGCATTATTAAATGAAGCAGTCGAGAAGTTAGACCTTGTTTCCAGACAAGAGATTGACCGTCAAAAAACCGCACTTCTCTCAGCTAACCAACGTTTAGCAGAGCTACAAAAACAAGTGGAACTATTAGAAGAAACTTTAAAGAACAAAAAATAAGCACCAATGTAGCGCACTTATACTTTACAACGATTAAAAATGAAGCACCATAATGGAACAATAAAATGTCTTTTTCTAAAATTTATACACGGGGACTTTTGGGTTTACATGCACCTCTCATTGAAGTAGAGGTCCATGTGAGTCAAGGCTTACCCTCTCTTACCATTGTAGGCCTAGCAGAAGCGGCCGTAAGGGAAAGTAAAGACCGAGTTCGCTCAGCAATTATTAACAGTGGATTTCAATTTCCGACTAAACGACTGACTATTAATCTTGCACCAGCAGATTTGCCCAAAGATGGGTCACGTCTAGATTTACCGATTGCTGTAGGCATTTTAATTGCCTCTGGTCAACTTCCTGAAAACTGTGCCGAAGATTTTGAATTAATTGGCGAATTAGCGCTGGATGGTCATGTAAGGCCAGTGTCAGGTACTTTAACTTTGGCAATGGCGTGTCAACAGGCCAAGCATAAAATGCTTTTACCTCTCGATAATAGTCAGGATATTAGCCATTTACCGGATCTTGAATGTTATCCAGTGAGCCATTTAAAAGAAGTCTGTGAACATTTTCTGGGCACGAAATCTCTATCTTCGATTGAACCTTCAACTACATCAAATCAAATGCCTTATAAATTTGATCTGGCAGATGTAAAAGGTCAGCTACGCCCACGCCGCGCACTCGAAATTGCTGCTGCTGGGGGGCACTCTTTACTTTTTAAAGGACCACCCGGCACCGGTAAAACTTTACTCGCCTCAAGGCTTCCTTCAATTTTACCGCCTCTGTCTAATCAAGAAACGCTTGAAGTTGCTAGTATTTACTCTATTTCAAATACATCACATACTTTTGGTCAGCGACCATTTCGAGCGCCCCATCATACAGCATCGGCTATTGCACTCGTTGGGGGCGGTTCTCACCCTAAACCGGGCGAAATTACATTATCGCATTTAGGAGTACTTTTTTTAGATGAGCTTCCCGAATTTGATAGAAAAGTATTAGAAGTTTTACGTCAGCCGCTTGAGTCCAAAGAAATCATTATTTCACGAGCAGCTCGGCAAATTACTTACCCAGCTAACTTCCAACTAATTGCAGCGATGAACCCCTGCCCATGTGGTTATGCATTTAACCAAGATAGTCGTTGTCAGTGTTCACCTGAGAGTATTAAGCGCTATCAAAACCGTATATCAGGACCTTTACTTGACCGTATCGATTTACATATTGATGTACCCCCGTTAAAGGCCCAAGAGCTACAAGACCCAACACCTGTTGAAGATTCGAATAGTGTTCGACAACGTGTGATTTATGCCTATGAACAACAGATTCAAAGACAAAATTGTTTAAATCAAGCGCTTTCGCCGAAACAGCTAGAACAACATGCTGTACTTGATAGTACTTCTCAACGAATGATTGAAATGGCTCAACAACGTTTAAATTTATCGGCCCGCGCTTATCATCGTGTTTTACGGGTTGCTCGTACTATTGCCGATTTAGCTCAAAGTGAAGTGATTCAAAGTTCTCACCTTACAGAAGCATTATCCTATCGAGGAAATAGTTAACAAATGAAAAAACAGCGGATCGTGAGTCCGCTGTTTTTTAATATTTATATGAGTTGTTAATTAAAGAATTTATTACTGCCTATATAAAAAGGCAAAGAGGATGCTATGAAAATTTTGGCTATATCCGGCAGTGCAAGAGAGGCATCAACAAATACAGCGCTATTGCGAGCAATGAAAGATATAGCACCGTCCAGTATTGAATTTTCAGTTTTCCATAGCCTTAATAAGCTTCCCATTTTCTCTCCAGATGATGAGGGAGAAAAAACGCCTGCTATAGTAGAAGAATTTATCAAATCTGTTTCTGCCTCAGATGGCATTATCATCTCAAGTCCTGAATATATCCGTTGTATTCCAGGCGGTCTCAAAAATGCAATTGACTGGATGGTTTCGCGCACTGAAATCATAGATAAACCTATTGTTCTAGTTCATGCATCTAGTCGCGGTGACGATATGCTGGTTTCTTTAAGAAGAGTACTGTCGACTGTTAGCAGTAATTTTTTTGAAGATTTATTTTTACGGATTTCTCTTCTTAGCAAATCTCCTGAACAAATTATTGAGATGCTACAAACTGAACAATATAAATCACAAATTACAACTTTTCTGCTGAGCTTTGTCTCAGAGATTCAAAAGTATCAAGATCAATTAGAGTGAACTTTTCATCGTGTTTTACAATTAGTGCAGATCATTGCCGATTTGGCTCAAAGTGATGTAATTCAAATCTCTCATCTTACAACAGCGCTGTCTTATCAGAGATAATCAGTACTAAGATTAGAACAAAGGATTATGAGTCCGTTGTTCTTTTATTAAGAACCTCATTTAACTTCTCGATTAAAGAAGTGATTTCTTGCTCGGATAAAGCTGCAAAGCCAAAGCGAATACAACGATTAGAAGAATCATCCCGTCTAAACTTATGCTCTGTATCCATGTTGAGTTCGTCTAATTTTAAGGCTTGCTCTTTAGTAAAAGATTTCTGGAATTTCACCCATAAAGCCATTCCACCTGCTGGAGGTTGAATCTGGACATCACCTGAAAAAACTCTGCTAAATTCAGTTAAGGCATGGTCACGGCGTAACTGATATATTTTTTTCATTTTACGAATATGTCGTTTGATTTCACCGCGCTGCATTAAATCTGCTAAAGCAAGTTCCGTAATATTATTACCTTGTCGATCGATCAATAAAATATCTTCGGTAATGGATTGAATAACTGATGCAGATGCCACGATGTATCCCAAGCGAATACCGGGTGCAAAGACCTTAGATAATGAGCCAACATGAATGACTAGCTCAGAATGAGGCAAACTCGCTAAGGGTGGCATAGGCCGACTGTCATAGTGGAATTCGTGGTCATAGTCGTCTTCAATAACATAAAAACCCCATTTTTTTGAAAGTTCTAAGAGCTGAAGACGGCGACTCATTGGCATCGTGACTGTTGTAGGATATTGATGATGCGGAGTTGTATAAATGGCAGCAACTGAGTGTTCTTGTAAAATCTGTTCCAGATCTTCAATGACAATACCCTGTTCATCTAATTTGACAGAAACGACCTGAAACCCATTTGACTCAAACGCTTTAAAAGCAGAGGGATAATACAGCTCTTCAACTACAATCACTTCCTGCCGATTTGGCAATGCACGGGATGCAAGAAAAATTCCCATCTGACTGCCACGTACAATACAAATCTTATCTTCGGCAACACTCATAAAACGTTCCATCGACAACATTTTTTGCAAGGCTTGTCTTAACTCAATCATACCTTGGGGGTTTCCATAACCCATGTACTGGTTTTGGGTGATTTTAATTAATGCATGCCGATATGCTCTCGAAAATAACTCATACGGAATAAGCCTTGGGTCAGGCACACCATCGTTGTGTGGATATAAAGCAACTTCTTGAATAATTGGCTTATCATCAACTTTTCGCTCATTTACGGGCTCTATTTTGAGCTGCTTTTCCGGCAAAATATCTGCCACAAATGTGCCTTTTCGAGGACGAGTCACAAGCCAGCCTTGCGCCTCTAATTCTTCATAGACTGCTTGTACTGTTTTTCTATTAATTCCCAATTCTTTTGACAAGCTACGAGACCCGGGCAACATAGTCCCTTGCACCAAGCGACCACTTAAAATCTCCTGACTAATCAAGTTGGTCAGTTTTAAAAAAACTGTTTTTTCTTCTCTTTCATCGATACGGAAATGTATTTGCCAAGGTCTTAGCATATTCGCCCCATCTGGACCATATAATTTGTAAAAACTGGATGTATTGATTCACCCAGTTGTTTTCTATTCTGCCTTCACCTACTTAATTTGGTCAACTGGACTGGAGAAGAGATGAAGACTGCTTCTGTAAACAAACAAGATCTGATGCAACATGCACAGCAAGACATGCAAAAGTGGATTAGCGATTCAGATTTAACTGATCGCCAAAAGCTTGCACTCACTTGTCGTATTTTATTTGATCATGGCCATGATGTTGGTTTAGCGGGCCAAATTACATGTCGTGGTGAAAACGAAGATTCCTTTATTACTCAACGTTTTGGTTTAGGCTTTGATGAAATTACTGCCTCAAACTTGCTTGAGGTTAATCAAGATTTAGAACCAATCAATCAAGGAGGAATGGCAAACCCAGCCAACCGTTTTCATACGTGGATTTATAAAGAACACCCAGAAGTGAACTGCATTATCCACACGCATCCTACCCATGTAGCAGCACTCTCCATGCTACAGATTCCACTCATGATTTCCCAAATGGATGTTTGCGCACTCTACGAAGACTGCTCGTTTGTAGGTCATTGGCCAGGTGTTCCTATAGGTAACGAAGAAGGCATTTTGATTTCTTCTGCTCTGGGTAAAAACCGTGCTGTTTTATTGTCTAACCATGGCCAATTGGTCACAGGTAAAACCATCGAAGAAGCATGCAACTTGGCTCTTTTAATTGAGCGTGCAGCTCAACTGCAACTGCTAGCGATGTCTGCCGGACAAATTCAGCCTATCCCTCACGATTTGGCCACAGAAGCTCATGACTGGGTATCTACCGACAAACGTAACAAAGTGAACTTTGCTTATTACGCACGTAAAGCTTTGAAAAAACATTCCGACTGCATTTAAAAAGAGACTTCTACCATGAAACTAAACGGTATTATTGGCTACCCTGTCACCCCATTTTCTAATGACAACACCATTAACATTGCAGTTTTAAAGCAGATGCTCGATTTACTTATCGAAAATGGCTGTGATGCCATCGCACCTTTAGGCAGTACTGGTGAAAGCGCTTATCTTGAATGGGATGAATGGTGCTTAGTGGCTAAAACTTCAATTGAAAGCATCAATAAACGTTTGCCTGTCATTATTGGGATTTCTGAACTCACAACAGATCAAGCAATCAAAAAGGCCCAAATCGCGCAAAGCTATGGTGCAGATGCACTGATGATCATTCCTGTATCGTACTGGAAACTAACAGATCAAGAGATTTTTGAGTATTACCAAGCGATTGCTAAAGCGACGACTCTACCAATTATGGTGTATAACAACCCTGCAACCAGTGGTGTTGATATGTCCCCAGAGTTAATCGTGCGTATGTTTAATCAGATTCCAAATATTACGATGGTGAAAGAAAGTAGCGGTGATATTCAGCGTATGCATAAAATTTATGAGCTTTCAAAAGGTGAACTACCGTTTTATAACGGTTGTAATCCTCTAGCTTTAGAAGCTTTATGTGCAGGAGCAAGCGGTTGGTGTACGGCAGCACCGAACCTGTTAGGTCAACGACCTCAACAGCTCATTGAATATATAAAAAATGGTGAATTGGAACAGGCCCAAAAGTTATTTTATCAGCAACTTCCTCTACTACGCTTTATTGTAAATGGTGGTTTACCTAAAATGATTAAAGCTGGTTTAGAACTAAAAGGTGTCTCTGCGGGCTTACCACGCAAGCCACTGTCTAAAGCTGCGGATATTGAGCTTACCCAGTTAAAACAGCTACTTTCTGAAATAGAAAACTAATAAAAAAGCGGGTTTACTCACCCGCTTTTTTTACAACAAAACTTAGAATGTTTTAGTTAAACTAAACACTAAGCCTGTGTCATAAGGTTTTTTACCAGCATCGGACATACCAGAAGTGCTAATGTCTGTACCCACAACATCTAGTTCAGCAACAATACCCAAGATATTATAGTTTACGCCAACTTTATAATCGATATAGCTATCGTCTTCACCTGGTCCACCCGCAACTACAAGTAAAGAGTCTTTATTTTTTAGTTTGTTATAGCCAACTGAAGCAAGTCCTGTGAAGCCTGTATCTGCAATTGGTGCTGAATAACCTACGTTAAAATACCAGAACTCATCAGAGTGACCCCAATAATCATCTGAGTAGCTTACGCCCACACTAAGTGCATCACCTTTAAATAAAGAATCAGCAAAAGTTAATTTTCCATAAAACTCGGTAAAGTCAAAACCAGTATCCCCATTATATGGGTTAGTAAATTTTGAGTCAGAACCAATATAGCCATAATGAATTACACCTACATCATAAGTTGGTGCAAGCGTATCAGACAGTTTTAATGTATTGGTATAACCTAAAGAGATATCGGTTTCAGTTGAAACACCTGGTGTATTAAAGTCAACGCTTGAACCCCATAGCGCGACATAGGCACCTGACTTATGAGAAAAAGTAAAACCACCTTGAATAGCTGGGTTATTTGATGATTGTGTAACACCGCGGAAGCGGTAGTCTGTAGTTGCCGCTACACTACCTGTTGCTGTGATACCATAAAAAGATGGTGCTTCTTCAGCCATAGCCATGGTTGAACCAGCTGCGAAAATACCAAGACCTAAGGTCTTAAGTGCAAATTTCATCATTTTGATCTCCCCCATAATGAATGCACGATTTATGTATATAAAACACATTGTGTTACTTTAGCTTTAGCAATTGCTGTGCCAAGTTCATATTTCCGCTCTCTAAACATCATCAATATTGAAATCAAAATATCTCTACAATAAAATTTCCATTTAGTTTTTATAAAAATATATTTATAAAAAACAATATTATAAAACAATACTTCTATCCAGTTAAAAAAGAGCAATATAAGAAAACACCTTGTCGGAAATAAATTAGCGACATCAGCAGTATCTATTTACTCAATGTAAAATTTCTATTTAAACTTAAATAAGAGATATAAAAATTACGTAAATTTCTTAAAGCTGGCTTTTAATGATCTGTGAATGGGCATTTCTTTTAATTAAATTTCTTTATTTTTTCTGTTTTAAAAATTATGAACTATTTTGGGTCTTTTTTAAGCAACAATATGAGCAAAAAGAGTAATGCACAAAATTTATGCAAAATATCGCACTAATTTTGATCAACCCAATTAAATTCCATGGGCTTATTATAGTGATCTATTTTTGTACATCAGACTTTAAAATAATGTTATATAGTAACACTTTAGAAAGTATTCAAAATAAATCGTCGAAAAAAGCAACTTAAAATGAGATTAAAAAGTAAACATATCCACCAAAAAAGATCAAAAAATAAACACAAGAATCAACTATTTTTTGAGCTTTGAATATAAAATAAATGGTAAAAATCCACTAAAAAATAAATTACTTTTTTTATTTTAAACAATACATTAAGTATAAAATGTTAATAGTAAATTTAGCAAACAATCAGTAACACATTAATCAATTTCTGCATAGCATATATAAAATAAAATCAACAAAAATATATCTTTTTTATAGATTACTTATACAATTGATGGAAATCCTAGGCCCTGAACAATAACAAGGCACAGGATTTATCGTTTTTATGAGGTTCTTTAAATATGCTAAAAGCACAAAAACTTACATTAGCAGTTCTCATTTCTGCGGCAATAATTTCCTCAGCTCAGGCAAGCGAGCAAAGTGAGGCAAAAGGATTTGTTGAAGATGCGAACGGTTCTATTCTCTTCCGTACAGGTTATATCAGTCGTGACAAAAAACAGGGCGCGAAAGATACTAGCTCATTTGCTCAGTCAGCAATTGTAAGTATCGATTCCGGTTTTACCCCTGGTATTGTTGGCTTCGGTGTTGGCGTTGTTGGTGATGGTTCATTTAAAATCGGTGAAAATAAAAATGCCGGAAACCAAATGATTCCATTACATAACGATGGCTCAGCTTATGATCACTGGGCTCGTGGTGGTGGTAGCGTTAAAGCACGTTTCTCGAATACAACAGTACGTTATGGTACTCAAGTACTCGATTTGCCTGTTCTTGCAAGTAATACTGGACGTATGGTTCCTGAATATTTTACAGGTACTTTATTAACCAGCCATGAAATCAAGAACCTTGAATTGGTTGCTGGTAAATTTACTAAAGACCAAATGTCTGATCAAATCAATACCGATGCGGATGTAAATGGTAATGGGCTTGATCGCGCCATTGTTTGGGGTGCTAAATATAAATTCGATGACAATTTAAATGCATCTTACTACGGTTTAGACAGCAAAAATGCTCTTGAACGTCATTATGTGAATGTGAACTTTAAACAGCCTCTGGCTAATGACAGTTCATTAACTTATGATTTCAGTGGTTATCATACTAAGTTTGATGAAAATGCTATCACATATTCAGAAACTACTGATGACAAGTCTAACCGTAAAAACAATATTTGGGCAATTTCTACAGCGTACAACACTGGCCCACATAATGTAATGGTTGCCTATCAACAGAACAGTGGTAACGTAGGTTATGATTACGGCCAAAATGCTGATGGTTTCCAAAGTATTTATTTACCAAACTCTTATATGTCTGACTTCATCGGCAACGATGAAAAATCTGCACAAATCCAATACAGTCTTGATTTTGGTAAGTTAGGCGTATTACCTGGTCTAAACTGGACAACTGCATTTGTATACGGTTGGGACATCAAAGTTAAAGGTTTAACTGATGATGCTGAAGAACGCGAATTCTTTAACCAAGTGAAATACACAGTTCAAAGTGGTTTCGCTAAAGATGCGAGCCTTCGTATTCGTAACTCTTACTACCGTGCAAGTGATGCTTACCAATCTAATGCGTACATCGGTGATACCAATGAATGGCGTTTATTCCTTGATATTCCTGTGAAATTATTCTAATTCATAGATCTATCGAGCATAAAAAAACCTACGTCTGGCAACAGATGTAGGTTTTTTTATTAAGCTCAGAATATCAATTAAGGCATTCTGAGCCTTATCAATTAAAGCTTATTTAGCAGCTTCAATTGCTTTTAGTACTTCAGCTTTAGCAACATCAGCACCTTCCCAACCACTGATTTTTACCCACTTACCTGGTTCTAAATCTTTATAGTGACTGAAGAAATGCTCAATTTGGCTAATCAACAATGGAGGAAGATCTGTATATTCCTTCACATCTTTGTAAAGTGGAGACAATTTTTCGTGTGGAACAGCGATTAATTTCGCATCGATACCACCGTCATCTTCCATTTTTAATTTGCCCACTGGGCGGCAACGAATTACAGAACCAGCAGCAACAGGATGTGGAGTTACAACAAGTACGTCTAACGGGTCGCCATCTTCAGACAAAGTATTTGGAACATAACCATAGTTCGCTGGATAGAACATTGCTGTACCCATGAAACGGTCTACAAACAATGCATCAGAATCTTTGTCGATTTCATATTTAATTGGTGCTGCATTTGCAGGAATTTCAATGATGACATAGATGTCATTTGGGGCATCTTTACCTGCAGGGATATCGCTGTAACTCATATCAATACTCTTTCGTTATGAAGTCAGATGTAAAATCCACTCGATTATAGCGTGGATATCATCAAAATGATGCCGATTATACAATGCGCACACGCGAAAGTTGATATGAATGATAACAGAATGACACTCAAGTCAGTTTAATCGTGACCACCAATAAGAAGATTGGGCACAATATAGATAAGAACCAGACAATCGAGCGTAAAGTTGCCCAGTTACTTAAATAGCAGATCCCATAAATGACTCTTAAAATAATATATGCCCAACCTAATCTCAGAATAAAATATTCTGGAACGACCATATATTCAGCCATTAAAATAGCCGTTAAGAATAAAGGTAGGCTTTCAAAACTATTTTGTTGTACGGCATTAGCGCGAGCAGCCAGACCAGTTGTTTTGGCAAAAAAAGCTCTCGGGTTTTGATTATCGGCAGGCTGAAAACCACCTGTAATTTTTGCAATTGCGGTAAATGCGTATGGCAGTAAACATACCACTAAAATAATATAGATAATGCCGCTGATGCCCTGCATAGTGCCATCCATCACTGAAAATACTGTTGATCATGCTATCATAACATTGCGTTTTTACCTGAAATTTTATGCAATCACTTGTCAACACTGATGAATAGGGCCATGTATGCAACAACCTGATCAAAAAGAATTGTTTGAAGTCTTGGATAAGCAAAAACAGAATCAACTTCAGATAGATCGCATATTAAAGATCGTACTCCCTATTGTCGCTTTTTTATTGAGTGTGATTTGTGCAAATCTAAATTGGCAATCTACACTTGGCACCTTTGTTATCTTAACAATTACCTTTATTGCTGTTGGCATTAAACGATTTCCTTTGTGGCACTGGCTCATTGTGATTACGATATATTGCTTAGCAGATAATTATTTAAGTTATGGTCAGCTTGATTTAACTCACCTACGCCTGCAACTGGGCACAATGCTGGTTTTTGTGGGGATGGTCGGAATTGGACGCCCTTATATAGACCGCTGGTTTATAAAAAGTCATAAAATATAAAATAAAAAAGCGCCCTAAGGCGCTTTTTTTATTAATTGATTAGGCTGGTTTACGTAAGTCTTTACGTAAAATTTTGCCTACATTTGATTTTGGTAATTCATCCATAAACTCAACGTAACGAGGACGTTTATAGCCTGTCAAGTTCTCTTTAGCGAAGCTCAAAACTTCTTCAGTCGTTAAGCTTTGATCTTTTTTCACAATAAAGAGTTTTGGCACTTCACCTGATTTTTCATCTGGGACACCAATTGCTGCAACTTCCAATACTTTTGGATGTTTAGCAATAACTTCTTCGATTTCACTTGGGTAAACGTTAAAGCCAGAAACCAAAATCATATCTTTTTTACGATCTACAATTTTTGTATATCCACGGCTATCCATAACACCAATATCGCCCGTACGGAAGAAACCATCTGCTGTCATGACTTTAGCTGTCTCATCTGCACGGTTCCAGTAGCCTTTCATCACTTGAGGTCCACGAATCGAGATTTCGCCTTGCTCACCTAAAGCAACTTCTTTACCGTCATCATCTAAAATAGTTACTTCTGTTAAAGGTAACGGAATACCAATGGTGCCACTAAACTCAGTAGAAGCAGGTGGGTTGGCCGTTGCTACTGGTGAAGTTTCAGACAAACCATAGCCTTCAATAATGGTGGTGCCAGTAATTTTCTTCCAAGCTTCTGCTGTAGAAGGTAAAACTGCCATACCACCGCCCATCGCCATTTTTAACTTGCTATGGTCAAGTTGTCTGAACTCTTCATTATTTACCAATGCATTAAATAATGTATTTACAGCCGGGAAGAAAGATGGCTGATATTTACGTAACTCATTAATTACTGCTGGCAAATCACGAGGGTTCGGAATCAAGATATTTGCCTGACCTTTATACATACCGTACATCGCACAAACCATGAACGCAAAAATATGATAAAGCGGCAATGCACAAACAATACGATCGCCTTTAGCGCCATCGTTTGCTCCAAATTTACTTTGGAAAATACCATCACACTGAAGTAAGTTTGCTACAAGATTACGATGAGTAAGCTCTGCACCTTTTGAAACACCCGTTGTACCCCCAGTATATTGAAGTACAGCAGTATCACTTAAAGTTAAAGTCGGACGCTTATAATTGCTCGAATTTTCTTTATTTAATGCTGAATTAAATTTAACGTGGCCCGGAATATTCCAAGCTGGAATTTGCTTACGTACTTTACGTAATACAAAGTTCACCAAAGTACCTTTGAGTGTACCGAGCATATCTCCTACTGACGCAACTACAACATGCTTCACTGGCGTTTTACCTAAAATGCTTTGGTAAACACTGGCAAAGTTTTCGATAATCACGAGTACTTCCGCGCCTGAGTCATTTAACTGATGCTCAAGTTCACGCGCCGTATAAAGCGGATTGACGTTCACTAAAACCAAGCCCGCACGTAGAACTGCCAATGCCACCACAGGATACTGCAATACATTTGGCATCATTACTGCAACACGAGTGCCTTTTGCTAACCCCAAATTTTGCAAATAGGTCGCGAACTTACGGCTTGCAAGTTCTAACTCGTTAAATGACATCGCTTTATCCATGAAGATAAAGGCATCACGAGAACCAAATTTTTGGAAATTACTCTCAAAAATATCAACAAGTGAGGTATTTTCCGCAGGCAATGCTACTGTTTCTGGAATCCCTGTTTTTTGGTATTCTGCAAACCAAATTTTTTCCATAATGCCATTATCTCCGATTCGTAATCCTTAGTAATAACTGTTATTCAATGCCCCAGCTATTCTTTAGCTTCTTGGTGCCAGAACATATTTAAAACTTATTGGCACATTCATGACACTTTCGAACACGATTATGAGACAGAAATTTTGACAATTTCACCCTGTCAATTTTTGTATGGAGTACAAAATACGTACTCCAAATTGCTGCCCTTTTAATCATTATTCAATACCAACAAGTTCAGTTCATTGCTTGAACATGTTGCCATATATAGCGTATTTATGTTGCCCGACGCTAGCTTTATCTCTGAATCAACAGTTTATTTGCTTTTTGATATCCACGTGGTAAGAGCTGACCTTTTGATGCACGTTTACCCATGTATTTTTGTAGATCATCACCTTTTAATTTTAAATGTTGTTGACCTGCAACCACCTGAATTATTTCATCTAAGTTCAGGGTTGTCATGGATAAAATTTGCTCTTTCGCTTCAAGTTGTATCAACTTATTACCTTTACCCTTATTTAAGTTCGGCAGTTCTGCTAAATCAATAATTAACAGGCGTCCTGCTGAGCTGAGCACGGCTAAATGTGACATGTTTTGGGTAGGAATTAAGGGTAAAGCTTTTGATTTTTCAGGTACCGATAAAAAGTTTTTACCTGCTTTGGCATTGGTATCTAATTGTTTGGTTTGAGTTTTAAAACCATAACCTGATGAACTGGCCGCAATAAGTTCAGCTTCTTCATCTTCTAGATAAACCTGAATAAAAGACACACCACTTGCAGGTGCCAATTTTGAACTTAATGGCTCACCCAAGCCTCTTGCTGATGGCAAGCTACTTATTGGTAAAGCATAACTACGTCCAGTTTCATCAAGGAAATAAATCCGTTGGTTAGTCTTACCTACTGCATGACTTAAATATTGGTCACCAGCACGGTAGTTTAAGTTTTCTGCATCGACATCCGCCCCTTTCGCGGCACGAATCCAACCTGCTTCAGATAAAACGACTGTGACTGTTTCTGCCGGTACTAAGTCTTGTTCTTTAATCTGCACAGCTTCAGATCGCGCTACAATTGGAGAACGACGTTCATCACCAAACTTTTTAGCGTCTTCTTTTAATTCACCGATAATCAGGTTTTTTAAAGATTCAGGATTTTCCAATTGCTCACGAATAATCGCTGCTTTTGCTGCAAGTTCGTCCTGCTCTTGACGGATTTCCATCTCTTCAAGTTTTGCTAAATGACGTAACTTCAGTTCTAAAATTGCTTCTGCCTGCACTTCATCAATCTTGAAGTGCTCCATCAACACAGGTTTGGGCTGATCTTCTTCACGAATAATACGAATGACGGTATCTATATCAAGATAAGCAATTAAAAGGCCTTCCAAAATATGGAGGCGTTTTTCAATTCGATTTAAATGATACTCTAAACGGCGAGTCACCGTTTTTTTACGGATTTCAATCCATTCGAGCAAAATACGGCGAATTGATTTAACCTGAGGGCGACCATCTTCCCCAATCATGTTTAAATTAACACGATAGCTTGATTCTAAATCTGTGGTCGCAAATAAGTGACTCATCACCGCTTCAGCATCAATACGATTAGAACGAAGTACTATCACTAACCGTGTTGGGTTCTCATGATCTGACTCATCACGTATATCCACCACCAATGGTAGCTTCTTGGCCTGCATTTGATCGGCAATTTGAGTAATGACCTTAGAGCCGGATACTTGATAAGGCAATTCAGTAATTACGATTTCATTTTTTTCAACGGCATATACCGCTCGCATGCGGTAACTACCACGACCAGTAGTCTGAATCTTGAGTAACTCTTCAGGCGGAGTAATAATTTCAGCTTTTGTTGGCAAATCTGGCGCTGGAATATATTCGGCCAATTTTTCATCTGAAGTTTGTGGGTTACGAATTAAGGCAATTGTTCCCTTAATCACCTCACGTAAGTTATGCGGCGGAATATCGGTTGCCATCCCGACAGCAATACCTGTTGTGCCGTTGAGTAGAATATTAGGCACACGTGCTGGCAATGTAATAGGTTCTTTTAATGAACCATCAAAGTTATCTTGCCATTCACTTGTACCTTGGCCTAATTCACCAAGCAATAACTCACTATAAGCCGAAAGTTTGGCTTCGGTATAACGCATTGCAGCAAAGGATTTAGGGTCATCAGGTGAACCCCAGTTACCTTGTCCTTCAATTAAAGGATAACGATAACTAAACGGCTGAGCCATTAATACCATCGCTTCATAACATGCCGAGTCGCCATGAGGATGATATTTACCGAGTACATCACCTACTGTACGCGCTGATTTTTTTGGCTTACCACTATTTTTCAAGCCTAATTCGCTCATGGCAAAGACAATACGGCGCTGTACAGGCTTTAAACCATCACTGATATGCGGCAATGCACGGTCCATGATGACGTACATGGCATAATTCAGGTAAGCCTGTTCAGTAAATTCGGCTACAGAGCGGTTTTCTGTCGCTTGATGCGCAAGGCTGGTCATAGTCAGCTTATCTTCCAAATCAGTCGTTATTTTAAATGAGTCTTATGCTAAGTGGGCTATGTTACAGACACAAGAGGGAGTCTGTCACCTGAGCGTCAAATTATGTCTCATCTCTCTATATTTTTAGTTATTTGCTATAAAGTTAGGCAAAACTAGAGGCCTATCGACTCTAGTCTTTTCCCTTGAGTTTCTTCACCTAATATTAAAATTACAGCTGCGACCAAAAGTAAAACGACGGTAAACATCATAAAGACATGACTAAATCCATTCTTAGCCACCATCATATGTGTAACGACTATCGGTGCCAAAATCCCCCCTAAACGCCCCATTGCCGATGCCCAGCCCGAACCGAAAGCCCGAATATTGGCTGGATATTGTTCTGGCGTATAGGTATATAAAACTCCCCATGCCCCTAAATTAAAAAATGACATGAGGCAGCCCCAAAACATAATGCTGTTTACGCTGTCGGCCTGTCCAAAGAAATATGCAGACAATGCACAAAAACCAATAAAAGAAGCCAGTGTAATTTTTCTACCCAATCGTTCAACAAACCATGCCGCTGCCAAGTACCCCGGTAGCTGTGCCAAAATCATTAAAAGTACATATTCAAAAGATTTAACAATGTCATAGCCTTGTTTCACTAATAAACTTGGTAACCAAGTGAAAATGCCGTAGTAGGAATACACAATTCCAAACCAGATAAGCCACAGCATTAAACTACGACGAGCAAAAGGACCACTCCAAAGTTGTTTAAAAGAAACCTTTTGTTGTATGGCTACAGGCACAACTTCAATATGATGAATAATTTGAACACCTGCCTGAGCTTCTAATTTTTGAACTAAAGTATGTGCTTCTTCAATACGACCACGGTTAATCAGGTAAGGTATAGATTCAGGAAGTTTTTTCCAAATCACTAAAATATAAATCAATGGGAGGCCGCCCATCAGAAATGCAATATGCCAGCCAAATTTAGGAATAATAAAATAAGAAATTAATGCAGCAACTAACCAGCCTAAACCCCAAAAACTTTCAAGGAGCACAATAAAACGACCGCGTACATGTGAAGGTATATATTCACTAACCAGTGTTACCGCAACAGGTAACTGTCCGCCAAGTCCAACGCCAACAACAAAACGAAAAATTAATAACCACTTTAAATCTGGAGCAAAAGCACATAAAGCGGTAGCGATGCTATAAATTGCCATGGTAGAGGCAAATATTGTCTTTCGACCAAAACGGTCTGCTAAAGCGCCCGAGCAAACGGCTCCAATAGCCATTCCTACAAAGCCAATGCTCACAATCCAACCACTTTCAGCTGGAGTTAATGCCCAGTCCTTGACTAAAGTTGTCATGATAAAAGCAATGATCCCTGTGTCCATCGCATCAAACATCCAACCTAAACCCACTACCCATAAAAGCGTGTAGTGAAATTTGCCAATTGGAAGATTTTGTATACGTGAAACCAGATCCATAAGAAAACTCTACTGGAAAAAATAAGTGAGCAAGACAATATAGTTAATTGTTATAGCATGCTCACATAGCATTCTGCATAATTAATGTTCATCGGTTGAAGAAGCCGATTCTGCATCATCATCTTTATAAATAAACTTAGGCATTTCTAAGCCGAAATAGATCGCAAGCAAACGCAGGGTAAAACCGAAAATTAAGGTTGAAATAACAGTTAACTCTAAACTGAATCCTAAATCCTGACATATCCAGTAACAGATGACTGCCACAAAAGAAATACTCGCATAAAGTTCACGACGGAAAACGAACGGAACATCGTTACATAAAATGTCACGTAAAATACCGCCAGAAACTCCAGTTAACACCCCTGCGACTGCCGATACGACAAAACCATGTCCCATTTGTAAGGCAATCTGACAACCAATAATGGTAAATCCAATTAGGCCTAAGGCATCGAGTACCAAAAAGATGTTATGTAAATGACGCATCCATTTGGCAATAATGATTGTGACAAATGCAGCACAACAAGTCAGAACCAAATATTCAGGATGTTTTACCCAAGTTAAAGGATAGTGTCCGAGAAGTACATCACGTACAGAACCACCTCCTAAAGCAGTCACACAGGCAATCAGTACGACACCGAACCAGTCCATACTCCGTCGCCCCGCAGACAATGCCCCTGTCATGGCTTCGGCAGTAATCGCAATAATATAAATAACGGTGAGTAACATTGCCCTTTCCCTCAGGCCAAACGGTGGGCGTATTTTAAGGTAAAGTTATATGAATTGTGCACAGCATTGCTTAAATTTTTTTCCGGAGCCGCATATACAAGGTTGTTTCATCGTGACATGCATCTCTACAGTCGGATCAAGAAAAAACCATTGTTGTTGTTGATATACAAAATGTGAAATTTCATGGTGAACCTGAGCTTTTTGTCCATCATGATAATGTGCCTTGAATTCAACCTGTGCATGGGTTTTATCTAGCTTTTCTTTGGCGTTTACGACCTCTAAACCCAACCATTGATTTTGTTTACTCCAGTCTGCAATAGCCTCTTTATCAAGCGCAGGTTGCTGACCTAAAGCGGTCGTTTTAACAATATAATCAATTTGCTGTAATGCAAAAGCACTATAACGTGAACGCATAAGCTGCTCTGCTGTTAGGGCTTTTGCTATGCCTAAATGTAAAGGCTCACAACATTCTGCATAGCTGCCTTTTCTACATGGACAAGTATGTTGAGTCATTCTGTGTTTCTCAAATAAAAAATAGCTCAGAGTTGAGCTATTTTATGATGTTTCTAGACTTAAAATATCATTTAATCTTTTGATTCATCTTGTTCGGTAGAAACAATATGAACTTTCTCGATTTTATGGCCTTCCATTGTCACCACTTCAAAGCGATAACCATCGGCTTCAACAGTTTCACCATTTTCAGGCAAGCGACCTAAATGGAATAACAAATAACCCGACAAAGTTGAATACTGTTCACTTTCATCAACCAAATCACGGCCTAATAACAAAGATACATGGCGGATGTCGGTTGAACCTTCAAGTATTAATGAACCATCTTCCAAGCTCTCAGCAGCTGCATCTAGTTCATCTTCATCTGGGAATTCACCCGCAATTGCTTCTAAGATATCGATTGGCGTTGCAATACCTTCAATTGAACCGTATTCATTTAAAACGATTGCCATTTGTAAAGGCGCTTGACGTAATTGCTCCATCACCATAAGTACTTGAGCATTTTCATGCACAATAACGGGTTCACGTAAATGCTTTTGAAAATCGACCACACCTGTTTCAATAAAGCCATTTAGAACTTTATGAGTGAGTGCAATGCCCTCAATATTATCAAGTTCACCACGTGCAACAATCAAACGAGAGTGTGTCATTGACATTAAACGTTCTTTTAAAACTTCTGGCTCGTCGTCTAAATCAATCCATTCAAGTTCAGGTCGTGGAGTCATAACAGACTTCACAGGACGTTCTGATAAACTAAGAACACCTTGCACAAGCACACTGTGATAAGCGCCATTGTCTTCATCAAACACTTCATCTGCAAAAGCTTGTGTAGCTAATACATCTTCTTTATCAGAAGATTGTGTATCTGAGCTAGAACCACTGCTTTTACTTCCTAGCATACGTAAAACCGCAGAGGCAGTGCGATAACGCAAGTCTGTGGTTGTCACCAGCTTTTCCTGATTGCGGCGCATGCTCTGATTGATTATTTCTACCAAAATCGAGAAACCAATTGCAGCATATAAGTAGCCCTTCGGAATATGGAAACCAAAACCTTCCACGACCAAAGAGAAACCAATCATCATTAAAAAGCCAAGGCAGAGAATAACCACGGTTGGATGCTTATTGACAAAGTCCATAAGTGGTCTTGATGCCCACAACATGATTCCGACAGCAACAATCATTGCCAGCATCATGACACTCTTGTCTTTGACCATCCCCACTGCGGTAATCACACTGTCTAATGAAAACACAGCATCAAGCACGACAATCTGGACAATGACCATCCAAAATGCTGCATGCACTGGATTGTCTTCTTTTTGCAGTTGTTTGCCTTCCATGCGCTCATGTAATTCCATGGTGCCTTTAAAGAGCAAGAACACACCACCGAACAACAAGATCAAATCACGACCAGAAAATGGATGATCAAAAATATGGAAGAGTGGTTGGGTAAGTGTCACAACCCAAGCAATAGCGGCTAAAAGTACTAAACGCATTCCCAAAGCGAGTACCAAACCAATTACTCGCGCTTTAGCTCGCTGTTCTGGCGGCAACTTTTCGGCCAAAATAGCAATGAAAACGAGGTTATCGATGCCCAATACAATTTCAAGAACGATTAAGGTAGCTAAACCCACCCAAGCAGAGGGATCAGACATCCATTCAAAGATCATCGATCCTGCTCCTGTGCTGACTGGATTTTATCTTTATTTGGCAACACAGCAGGCATACCCATACAAAGGAGGGAAAATGTTTTTTTAGGACAAAAAATTAAAACGGAGCGACTACAACCACTACCCATATTTGTTCATATGTTGTTAAACGAATTTTTAGTATAGGCAAGATTTAATAGAAATTCATCATTTTTATTTGTTCATGACAGGCATTCACCAAACCCATACAAAACATGAATCTTTCTTATAAATCTGCTTATAAAGTTGTCATATCTTTGGCTTAGTGTAGACAAGAAATATGAACGTGATAAGGTGAAAATAAAGCAATGAATAGCGTATTAACAATGTCAGTAAATGATTCACCAATAACAGCTGTAAAAACAAAACAACCTCTTATTGCATTATATTGTGGTTCACGTGCAGGAAATAATCCAATCTACCGAGAAAAAGCAATTGAACTTGCTCATGGAATTGCGGATCAAGGTTTTGGTTTAGTCTACGGCGGTGCAAGCATTGGCTTAATGGGACAAGTAGCCGACAGCGTACTCGAAAATGGCGGTGAAGCTGTGGGAGTGATTCCTGACTTTATGCTTAACTATGAAGAAGCACACTCAAGATTAACCGAATTACATGTGGTAGAAACCATGCACGAACGCAAAGCCATGATGGCCGAGCGAGCAAGTGCATTTATTGCATTACCTGGCGGTTTGGGTACATTCGAAGAAATATTGGAAATAGCCACTTGGGGTCAACTCAACCAACACCAAAAACCCATGATTTTATATAACGTCAATGGCTTTTATAATGCATTAATTGCTCAGTTAGATCATGCCGTTCAAGAGGGCTTTCTCCCGCTTCAACACCGCGCTAAATTGATTATCTGCGAAGACGTTGATCAAATTTATAACGTGATTAAAAACTTAAAAATGCCAAAAAGATTTGTTGTCTAGTTTCCCCCTCCTCTCCTTTAAAAAAGCGGTTCTGCCGCTTTTTTTGTTTAACTATTTTCACCGCCATCTTCAGAAGAATTTAGCTTGGTAACTTTGATAAATAAAAGAACTTAGATTTAGTAAAGAGGTATTCAACATTGACTTACTTTTTTTACTTTCAATTTGTTTTACACTAGACCAAAACGTTAACTTTCAAATGTTATGAATGCCACGCCGACTCACCAAGCCTTGCAACCTGAATACCGCCTACTCGTTCTTTTGGTTTCCATTGGCTTTTTTATGCAGGCTTTGGATACAACAATTGTAAATACCGCTATTCCTGCAATGGCTCATCATCTAAATGAAGATCCTTTACGCATGCACAGTGTAGTGGTGGCCTATGTCTTATCAGTAGCTGCCTGCATTCCTTTAAGTGGCTGGTTAGCAGACCGCTTTGGTGTTAGAAATATTTTCTTATCGGCAATTGTTATTTTTACTCTGGCTTCTTTAGGATGTGGTCTTTCTCAAAGTCTCAATGAGCTGTTATTTTTCCGGGTCATCCAAGGTGTGGGTGGAGCATTATTACTCCCTGTTGGTCGACTATCACTTCTAAAAATCATTCCTCGAACTCAGTTCTTAGCTGCAATGAGCTTAATGAGTCTTGCAGGTTTACTCGGACCTTTGGCTGGTCCAACTTTAGGCGGCTGGTTAGTTGAAGTTGCAACTTGGCACTGGATTTTTCTCATTAATATTCCTATGGGTATCTTAGGCATATTAATGACATTAAAAGTCATGCCAAATGTGAAAGAGCCTATGGTCAAAACATTTGATTTGGTCGGTTTCATATTGTTAGTTGTAGCAATGATTGGATGGTCTTTGGGCATAGAACATCTTGCTTCACCAGAATATTCAAAATGGTTCAGCATCTCTCTATTAATCGTTGGAATAATCGCAACACTTTGGTATGCCTATCACTCTCATACACATCAAAACGCATTATTCCGCAGTCGGCTCTTTAGAAACAAAATTTATGCGATTGGTATTTTAGGTAATTTCTTTGCCCGCTTTGGTGGTAATGCCTTACCTTTTGTTTTACCACTCATGCTACAGGTCGCTTTTGGTTTTGAACCCTTTATTGCGGGTTTAATGATGATTCCTCTGGTCTTGGGTTCATTATTTTCAAAGCCAATTGTCAGACCTATTATTCAGAAAATTGGCTATCGACGTTTTTTACTCATCAATACAACGCTGGTCGGGCTATGTATTGCCTCTTTTGCCATCATGACAGTCGACACCCCAACTTGGTTTAGAGCCTTACACTTTTTCTTATTTGGCACATTAAATTCATTACAATTTGTTGGAATGAATACTTTGACCTTAAAAGATTTGCCTCAACAAGATGCGAGTAGCGGTAATAGTTTTTTATCGATGATCATGATGCTATCAATGAGTATTGGCGTGGCGCTAGCAGGTACGCTCATTAATGTATTTACCAGTTATTATGGTGCCGCTCACGTGACAACAGCATTTCATCTCACTTTAATTTGCCTCGGTTGCATCAATGTAATTGCTGCACTTATCTTCTGGCAAATTCCAAAAAATACTCCTGTATAAGCCGTTGCATTTTTAGCGTGGTTTCTCTCTCTTGAATCACGCTATGATATCGGCTTCACATCTTTAATGAGTTTTGCATGACCAAACTGGCTAAAACCTTTTTCACAGCACAGCACAATACCTTAATCGGAATTGGCTTGGCATGTGTTATGGGAGTATTGGCTTATTTTGGTCTGTTCTATCAGCAAAAAGCGGTTGCACAAGATTATCCAGTTCAAGGATTCGATGTTTCTCACCATCAAGGTAATATTGACTGGAAAAAAATATCACCCGAAAAATTCCAATTCGTTTATTTAAAATCGACTGAAGGCGGTGATTACAAAGATTCAAAATTTCAAGAAAACTGGCTCAAAGCGCGTGAACATGGCTTTCATGTAGGGGCTTATCACTTTTACCGCCTCTGTCGTGATGGTAAAACGCAAGCAGATAACTTTATTGCGACAGTGCCTAAAAAATCAGATGCGCTTCCACCAGTTATTGATCTGGAATACGACAGTAACTGTATTAATTCATACACCAAAGAACAATTAATTAAAGAAATTGGCATCATGCATGACCGCTTAAAACAGCATTATGGCAAACAGCCCATCTTTTATATTTCTAAGACTTTTTATCACATTGTGTTAATGGGTAATTTCCCAAATACACCCCTTTGGGTAAGAGATTACGAGGGAAAACCTGAACTTAAAGACAAAAGAAAGTGGCTCTTTTGGCAGCATAGTAATCAAGGTAAAATTGAAGGGGTGATAAAGCCTGTAGACTTAAATGTCTATGAGGGTTCAGTCAAAGAATGGCACCAATTTTTACAGCAGCAAGGCATCGTGAAAGCACAATAATATGCGCAAAATCATTCATATCGATATGGATGCTTTTTATGCATCAGTCGAGTTACGGGAACACCCTGAATTAAGGCATTTGCCCGTTGTCATTTCATCTCATCATCCGCGAGCTGTAATTGCTGCTGCATCTTATCCTGCCCGCGAATTTGGTTTACGTTCAGCCATGTCGATGAGTCAGGCAAGAAAACTATGCCCTCAAGTCGTTATTATTGAGCCAAATTTTGAAAAATATCGTACAGTTTCAGCTCAAATTCATTCTATCTTTCAGCAATATACACTTCTTATCGAACCATTATCTTTAGATGAAGCCTATTTAGATGTCACTGAAAACTTAAAACAAATTGCAAGTGCAACCGAAGTCGCCATGCATATTCGGGAAGATATTTTTCGGTTAACGGGGCTTACTGCGTCGGCAGGTGTGGCCCCTAATAAATTTTTGGCAAAAATTGCTTCGGACTGGAACAAACCGAATGGTTTATGTGTAATAAAACCCTCACAGGTCGCCAATTTCATTCAGGACCTTCCACTTAAAAAAATTCCTGGAGTCGGCAAAGTCACTCAGGAAAAATTACAACAGCTTCAATTACATACGCTGGGTGACTTACAGAAAATTGAAGAATCTATTCTAGTTCACCATTTCGGTAAATATGGTCAACAGCTCTACCTCTATGCACAAGGAATTGACCATCGACCTGTTCAAGCTGAAAGAGCACGCCAACAAATTTCGAAAGAGACAACTTTCGATAGTGATTTTACTTTGGTTCAATGTCAGCCCTATTGGCAGGGATTAGCAGAAAAAGTCTGGCAAAGCCTCGAGAAAAAACAGCTCAAGGCGCGTGGTGTGAATATCAAGCTTAAACTCAAAAATTTTCAAACATTACAACATAGTAAAAGCTTTAAAAGACCTATTCAGTCGTTGCAAGACTTAATCCAAGTTTTATTTTTATTATTAAATGAAATGCAGATTCCTGAACATTTTCAGTTTCGCTTAATTGGTATAGGAGTTTATCAATTACAAACACAAGCAGATGACTTTCAACTTAACCTTTGGTGATTGGCTAATTTTCACTCAACAAGAGTGGATTTTGAACAAAAACTATTCCCTTTTGTTCCAAGTTTAGAGTAACCTAATCAGCGCATATTCATTACCCATGTATTTGCAACATGCCAAAAGCAACCTTTACTTTCGGCATATCGTCCTGTGATTGGCGTGACGACCAAATCCGAATATTACAGGGCCCTTCCGATACATGGCTTAGCATATTCTCTTCATCACAATAATCTACTGAAATTCTTTTCTACTTGCTTGCACCCGCATAGCAACACTTCATAAAATCAAAACTATTAAATAAAGCCACTCTAGAGCATTTTTATGACGGTAAAGCGTTTACACGTTACTTCACGCTACTGCGAAGTTGCAATTTCAGGTAATTTGGTACACTTAGCTGGACAACTCGCAGATGATACAAGCGTAGATGTTACAGGACAAACTCAACAAACTTTAGATAATATTGACCGTCTATTGGCAGAGGCTGGAACCGATAAGACCCATATTCTTTCTGTCATGATTTTTCTAAAAGATATCGAAAAAGACTATGCAGCAATGAATGCCGTTTGGGATGCATGGATTAGCGAAGGACATCCACCAGCACGGACGTGTGTAGAGTCCAAACTTTATGCACCGGATGTACTTGTAGAAATGACAGTGGTGGCTGTACTTCCATAATTTTTATAAATATAAATCGACGTTAAATTGAGCAATATCTCTAGTTATATTGCTCAATTTTTTAGTTTTTTTAAAATTTTTAATGTCCGCGTGTTATTGAGATCTGCTTTAATGAGTTCTCCTAACAATTGTTATAGTCTCTAATTTTTAAGACTTCACAAAAACATTTGACATTCGTTCTAGCTGAGGCGTTGCATGTAAAGTTGCCATCTCTGCTTCTGGAGTCAATAAATCTCTTCTCAGATCATCATAATCAGGCACCTCACTGTAATGCAGCACGCGATAACCAGCCAATTGTAATAGACGACGTTCATATTGTTGATGTGCTCGGCGCAAACCACTTTCTCCAAGAACAACAACTACAACAACCTGATAATTTTGATCAAGTACAACAAAATCAGCCGCCATATTTTGATATTTTCGACGCGTGTGCGCATATTTTGTGGTTAATAGCGCATCAAAGGATACATGTGCCAGCACGGTAAATTTAGGCAAAACTGTTTGTAGTCTGTTTAATGTCATTTGCTCATGACTGGTTAATACTGCACGGCGCTTCAAGGCACTATCATGTTGATGCCTTCGCGAAAGACTTTTCACTGCCATCACAACAGCTAAAAATAATAATAAAATCGTAATTAGATAATACATGGGCCTAATCCTTTAAGTTTTTTATAATGATTTTGCTAGATCACACTTTGTTTTAATTGATAACGACACAGCCGTTTTTTAAAAGCTTCACTTAGTAATTTCACTTGTAGTTATCAAGCTTGGCTTAAATTTAGCCACCCTCACATTATTTATAATCATAGAGTCAACAACAATCAAGTGCAGCTCGTCAGATTTGTGGAAATTATCATTTTTCGTTACTCTTTTTGTACTTTAAAACCTCAAAAATCTCACTATACGATTTAAATATATACTCTGAAAACAAAACAGGCTCTGTTTAAGAGCCTGTTTTATCATTAACTGCGTGCTTTAGTTCTTGGTTTACTTTTCCCACCAAACGGTCTTTTCTCACCTGTTTCACGAGGAGGCAAACCTGTATGCTGGGTTAGAACCTGTCCTTTTTGTGGCCGTTTTTGCCCTGCTGCCGAGTGAGATTGCCCCTGACCACGTTTTGCTGAATCTCCCGCTACAGACGAGTTCTTCTTACGCGCAGACTTATATTCACCTTCGGCAGTCCCTTGTGGTTGATAAGTCGGAATCAAATGCTGTTTTGAATTACCAATCAAATCTACACGGCCCATTTCTTTTAAGGCTTCACGAAGTAATGGCCAGTTGTTTGGATCATGATAGCGTAAGAATGCTTTGTGCAAACGACGACGCTTCTCACCTTTTACAATATCAACCTTTTCAGTATAGCGAGCTACTTTAGCAAGTGGGTTTTTACCCGAATAGTACATGGTCGTTGCGGTTGCCATCGGTGATGGATAGAACGTCTGTACCTGATCGGCACGGAAACCATTCTTCTTAAGCCAGATTGCAAGATGCATCATGTCATAGTCTGAAGTGCCTGGATGTGCGGCAATAAAGTAAGGAATTAAGTATTGCTCTTTTCCTGCTTCTTTACTAAAGCGATCAAACATTTGCTTGAAGCGATCATATGTTCCAATACCTGGCTTCATCATCTTAGACAACGGGCCATTTTCGGTATGCTCTGGTGCAATTTTTAAATAACCACCAACATGATGTTGTACCAGTTCTTTCACATATTCAGGGTTCAATACCGCAAGGTCATAACGCAAACCTGAACCAATCAAAATCTTCTTCACACCTTTAATTGCACGAGCTTTACGATAAAGCTGTACTAAAGGCGCATGATCGGTATGCAAGTTTTGACAAACGCCCGGATATACACACGAAGGTTTACGACAGTTTTTCTCAATTTCAGGGTCTTTACAGTGCAAACGATACATGTTTGCTGTTGGACCACCCAAGTCTGAAATAATGCCTGTAAAGTTTGGTGCTGTGTCACGGATTTTCTCAATTTCACGTAAAATCGAGTCTTCCGAACGGTTTTGAATGATTCG
Source organism: Acinetobacter sp. IK31 (assembly GCF_035615195.1). NCBI lineage: Bacteria > Pseudomonadati > Pseudomonadota > Gammaproteobacteria > Moraxellales > Moraxellaceae > Acinetobacter > Acinetobacter sp. IK31. Next base: position 82,075 of record NZ_JANBOB010000017.1, read on the forward strand.
GCCTTCATGTTCAGTAATCGAACAGAAAGTACAGCCCCCAAAACAGCCACGCATAATATTGACCGAGAATTTGATCATATCAAACGCAGGGAAACGTGCATTGCCATATGTCGGGTGAGGTAAACGTGCATAAGGTAAATCAAATACATAGTCCATTTCCTCAGTGGTTAGAGGAATTGGAGGTGGATTAATCCATACATCACGCTCACCATGGCGTTGAACCAATGCACGAGCATTACCCGGATTGGTTTCAAGATGCAAAATACGGTTTGCATGTGCATAAAGCACGTGATCATTTGACACTTCTTCAAAAGAAGGTAAACGAATGACCGCCAACTCGCGTGGAGGCAATTTATGTTTAATAGCTTTTGACGGTGCTGGCTTTAATTGAACGATTTGAGTATCGTCGTCTAGTTTGTCGCCTTCACGAATAATCGGATTTGCAACAAACTCTTTTTGGAAGTCTTGATATTGAGCTAAAGAGTTGCCTTTTTCTTTTTCAACCTCACAGCCATCAATATCTTCTGTCATAACATAAGGGTTAATAATTGGATCAACACGTCCAATCGTATCTACATCATTACTTGCAACTTCAACAAACTTTGCTTTTGATGCTTTGTTATGTTTATTAATAATAAAAGCTGTACCACGAACATCAGTAATTTCGTGGATTTTTTCACCTTTAGCCAAACGGTGCATAACATCAATAATGGCACGCTCACCATTACCATACATAAGCAAATCGGCTTTAGAATCCATCAAAATTGAACGACGAACTTTATCCGACCAATAATCGTAGTGCGCAATACGGCGTAAACTGCCTTCAATCCCACCTAATAACACAGGTACATCTGGGAATGCTTCACGACAACGTTGGCAATATACCGTTGCCGCACGGTCAGGGCGTTTGTTCGGCTCATTATTAGGAGAATAAGCATCATCCGAACGGATTTTACGATCTGCCGTATAGCGGTTGATCATCGAATCCATATTACCTGCTGTCACACCCCAAGCAATGGTTGGCTTACCTAAAACTCGGAAGCTTTCAGCATTGGTCCAATCTGGCTGTGCAATAATTCCGACACGGAAACCTTGAGCTTCAAGAACACGGCCAATAACGCCTGACACAAACGAAGGATGGTCAATATAAGCATCGCCACATACTAAAATAAAGTCACATGCATCCCAGCCGAGTTGGTCCATTTCTTCTCGTGACATCGGCAAAAATGGTGCTGGTTCAAAACACGAGGCCCAATATTTGTCGTAATCAAACAGCGCTTTTGGCGCAGTTTGCATAGTATAAGCGGTAGACATGGCTTGCGAATCTCGGCTAGCAAATGGAGGAGAGGCATCTAAAGATGAAAGCCGATCATTTTAACATGAATTTCATTCATTTTCCCTGTTTATAAAACATGCGAAAACAACCATATAGAAATTAATTTGATTAAATTTTATTCAATATTTTATTCTTATAATAAATGCGGCGGAATAAAATCCACCGCAGTTTTAACCCATTTATTTATATAACTTAGAATAAAGCTTTTGGTAAGCGGATTTGAATAATTTCGTTATCGTCGGCCAGCTTAGCATTACGCCCAGTAGATCCAGGAAAGTTATTATCATTTAGAACCGTCAGCGTTGTACCATTTTCAATAATGACATCTTCAATGGTTTCAAATGGGAAGGCGAAAACTTGTTGTGTGCCAATATCCCCTGCTCTTGCTGTGCCATAAAGTAAATTTGGATTGGCAATTTTAATTAAATCAACTAAATCTTCACGACTGACGGGTTGACCTGTCTCATTCAGTTTAATACGGATTAATTTTTTATATCCGCCTAAATTATTCTGAGTTGCATCACGCTCAATAATGATGCCTTCATTATTATTAAAGAGTTGGAAGTCACCAATATTGGTTGCCTTACTGTCCAATTGGAACCAATAATATTTTCCGGTATAAGCTTTTTTCTTCACATCAAATTGAGAAATCAGCAATTGTCGTTCCGTTTCTTGAATTGATTTAAGCGGTTTCTCTACAAGAGGATAGAGATACTGGCCATCTGGAGAAATTGCCATGCCTTCAAAACCGCCACTTTGCTGAACTAAAGGTTCTACAAAATTAATTTGCGCTTTATTAAACTGATTTTGAGGAGAGCGAAGTTCTTGATCCGGATTTAATGGATTTGGCAGAGCAATCGGAGCATCTAGCAACACACCATCTGCTGAAAAATGAAGTAAATAAGGGCCAAACTCATCCCCAATCCAATAAGTTCCATCATTAGTACGTTGCATTGACTCTGGGTCAAAATCAGCGCCCGTTAATAAACGCTCAGCTGTATGACCATTAACAATATTAAATGGAATTAACTTGTTTGGATCACGCAGTTGGATAAAGCTTTGCACAGTCACTTGACCCGTGCCTTTAGCTTTAGTTTTGAAATCAGGCTTTAATTTATAGATACGAAGTAAAAAGTCTGATGAATTATCTTGAGTCCCAAACCCGTTATCGGCCATTGCCATATAACTGCCATCTTCATTTTTTAATGCCGCAGAAAAACCCTGCACAGGTTGGCCTTTAAATGGAGGATAAATTCCATTTGCACCTTTCACATATGCTCCAGAATCTGGTCCAACAGCATAGGTTTCTACAGGTAACTTGGCAAAAGAAATTAAGGTCGGTTCGGTAACGTTTTCAATGGGTGAGGTTTGTTCTTGATCGTTATCATCGTTACATGCCGTCAATCCTAAACTGGCACAGCATAATAATGCGACTAAAGTTTTTTTGCTCATGGTTTTATACAGTCGGTAAAAAATTAAGCAAATTTAATCAAGCTTACATGAAGTTTTGGTTTCAAAAAGATGAAACCTTTATGGCGAAAATATGACAAGCCTAGCTGTTCAATACAAAATTAAACTTCTTATTAAAAACTAGTTAAAGTTTGGTTGGCGGATATTCTCCAGCAATTGCTGCTTTCAAAAAGTTCTGAAAAGTAGGACATTCCATATGATTTTCAGCAGGACACACAGCAGCATGTTGTAATCCCTGACTAATAAAATGTAATCGCTTTGCCATTTGCTCTAATTGTTCAGCTTTATCTTTTAATTTTTGCCGATCAAGATCTGGTTTACCATCTTGTCCAAACATTGTGGCGATTTCATTTAAGGAAAAACCCGCAGCACGACCTAAAGAAATTAATGCAAGTTGATCAATCACTTGTTTACCATATTGTCGACGCAAACCTTGCCGCCCTATCGACTTAATTAATCCCTTCTCTTCATAAAAACGTAGCGTTGCAGTTGTAACTTTTGCCTTCTTAGCAACTTCACCAATATCCATAATACCCTCTTGACTTCAAGTTGACTTGAACTTGCACAATAAATTTATCACGTTTTATACGTATAAAAGCAAGGTGCAAAAATGAATACTCTTACTTTACTTTTTCAAACTTTATGCCTTGGTATTGGCGCAACAATAGTTATGGATATCTGGCTGTTAATACTAAAGATATTTAAGGTTCCCACCTTAAACTTTGCCTTTCTCGGACGCTGGGTTGGTTGGATATTTCAAGGAAAACTAGTCCATCAATCTATTGCCCAAAGCCCTCAAATTAAGGGGGAATATTTATTAGGCTGGATTACTCACTATAGTATCGGGCTGATCTTTGCATTCAGCTTTCTTTTCATTGTAGGCTCCGATTGGCTCATTCACCCTCAGTTTTACTCAGCGCTACTATTTGGTGTAGTCACAGTTCTCATTCCCTTTTTTATTATGCAACCTGCGATGGGTAGTGGTTTTGCCTCTTCAAAAACCCCTCATCCATTTTTGAATTGTCTAAAAAGTTTAATGAATCACAGCATTTTTGGCTGTGGTTTATATCTCACTGCAAAAATCTTTCAATTTTAAGATAAAGGAAAATCTCATGAAAACCGTTGCTATTATTTACCATAGCCGCCAAGGTCATACACAATTTATTGCCCAGCAGATTCAAACTGGTGTATTAAGCCAAAAAAATATTAAAGTGGATCTATTGAGTGCTGAACATCTCATTGAAAACCCTGAAACACTTATCCAATATGATGGCTTAATTTGGGGATCTCCTACTTACTTAGGCGGAGTGTCCTCAAAACTAAAACAACTCATGGATGCAACAGGTCCATTGTGGAAAAAACAGAGCTTTAAAGGAAAACTAGCTGCTGGGTTTACCGTCTCCTCTCTCCCCGCAGGCGATAAGCAATCGACCTTAATTTCACTTTTTACCTTTTGTATGCAACACGGCATGTTATGGGTCGGTAATCCAATTCTGCCCGAGCAACATCAAGGTGTACCTTATGCTCAAGCAGCTAACCGACTCGGTTCATGGTCAGGCTTAATGGCTCAGGCTGAACATTCAAGTAATGCCGATGGATTTGATGAAGGTGACATCAAAACTGCTCGATTATTTGGAAGTAATTTTGCAATGACCTTGAATGCCTATCTGGGAGTTTAAAACTATGACAGCACAAAGGTTTTTATTTCCGCTCATTTTATCTGCAATGATATCATTTATAATTTCAGGAATTACGACTTTCAAAGCACTAGGTCTAGTTCAAAATTTCTTTTCATTATGGATATGTGCCTGGTGTATTGTGTGGATATTTGCTTTCCCAAGCGTATTAATTTGTGCCCCCTTAGCCCAAAAATTGGTGAATCTTGTTCTTCCCAAAAACTAAAGAATTTATAAAATATATGTAGGCTAAAACGTACATAATTTGTGGTCATTAGCGAATATACGACTTTAAAGTTTTCTCATAACATATGAATCATAGAGAGACAGGAAGTCTCATTAAAGAAGAATAAGAACGCAGGAAGTGGTAGTTGACAGGAGTTAGCTATATAAGCTGAATACGAAGGAGCCTCGACAGGAAGTCGGGGCTTTTTCATTTTGCTCACTATACAAAATTCTTACTGTCCAATTGGGCTTAGCAACAGAAATGATATTGATCCATGAGTGACTGCTGACTACCATCATCTCATTTGAAACTTGATTATTGGTTTTATATTTTGTTTACCTCATCTTTAGCTCACAACTGTTATAAGCCAACACAACTACGTTTTTTAAGCCTTAAATTTTTTGTAATTGCTTTAACCGCAATCATGACAGGATGTACAAGTTTAGGCCCTAATAGTGGTTCATTTTCATGGCGTTCAAATAAACTCTCGTCTGGTTTACAAAAAGCTTATTCTGTTCCACAAAGCACAGCTAATCGTTTATCTCCAATTATTATTCAAAGTGCTGATCAGTATAATGTGCCGCCTCTTTTACTTGCCGCGGTCATAAGACAAGAATCGAGTTATAATACTAATGCTCTATCACCTACGGGTGCAGTAGGTTTAACTCAAATTATTCCCAGCTATTGGCAACAAACTTGTGCTGGTAATTTGTATGATGAATCTACAAATATTCAATGTGGTGCATATATTTTAAATCATTATTATCAGACAGCTGATAGTTGGTTTAAGGCTACGGCTTATTATAATGTGGGACCTACGGGATATGAGAGAAGTTTCTGGACACGTCACAAAGCTAAGAAATATGCTCGGTCTGTAAAACGTCATCAAAAAGCTTTAAAAAGCGCTCTATAAATAAGGTCAAATAAAAAAGCCCATCTGTTAATGGGCTTTTTTATAGAAGTAATTTTATTCTTCAAATAAACCTTCAAATAGAACAGAAGATAAATAACGTTCTCCACTGTCTGGAAGAATAACAACAATAGTTTTTCCAGCATTTCCAGAACGTTCTGCAATTTTTACAGCAGCTGCCAGTGCAGCTCCACTTGAAATACCCACTAAAATGCCTTCTTGAGTTGCACAATTTCTGGCCCATTGAATTGCTTCTTCACTAGTTATGGGTAAGACTTCATCAACAAGATCTAAATCAAGATTTTTTGGAATAAAGTTCGCACCAATTCCCTGAATTTTATGCGGTGCAGGTGTAATATTCTCACCATTTCTGGTTTGAGTAATAATTGGTGACTCGGCAGGTTCCACTGCTACAGAGTACAAAGGTTTATTTTGGACTTGTTCGAAATAACGAGAAATACCTGTAATCGTACCGCCAGTCCCTACACCAGCAACCAAAATATCAACTTGCCCACCTGTTGCTTGCCAAATTTCAGGACCAGTTGTATCTACATGAATTTGTGGATTTGCTGGATTTTCAAATTGTTGAGGTAAGAAATAAAGATCTGGTTGTTCTGTCGCTAATTTCACAGCTTCATCAACTGCCCCTTTCATCCCTTTCGCCGGTTCAGTTAAAACCAAATTGGCACCGAGCGCTTTTAATACTTTTCTACGCTCAAGACTCATACTTGCTGGCATAGTTAAAGTAATTGGGTAGCCTTTGGCTGCTGCAACAAAAGCCAGTGCAATTCCTGTATTACCACTGGTTGGTTCAACAATATGCATGCCTTCTTTTAACACGCCACGCTTTTCTGCATCTGTAATAAGTGCCGCTCCAATACGACATTTCACAGAAAATGCAGGATTACGGCTTTCTACTTTTGCTAATACGGTTGCATCAGTTTGAATGAGGCGATTAATACGTACTAATGGTGTATTTCCAATCGCTTCTGCATTATTAGAATATACTGCGATCCCTAAATTATTGGGTGTTGGGAATTGCTGGTCGGTAGACATGTTATATCCTTATTAGATTTGGAATGATTCTGAATCATTATATGCTTCTATAATAAACAGGAAAGTAGAAAAGCCAAGTAATGCCTAACTTCTCAAATTAACAGCTTGTCTTGTCAAAAATTTATTTTAAAAAAATCAAATTATTAGATTAGATGAATTTATTTACCTATCTAGCTACTACATTAGAAATAATAGGAACTCTGGCTAATATTTCACCTTATTAAGACTAGGCGAATCTTCTGATCAGACATGAAACCTAGTGTTTTTCAAGATATTATGTAATTAAAACTACCAAAGTTCACCTTCTCTCCAATCGGCACAAATAGTATTCTCTTCTGAATGTTGTGATAGTCTCTCTTTCAGATTAGCACTCAACGGAAATAGCATGATTTGATTGTCATCTGTTAGATAAGTAGAAGCACCTTGTTTGATCTATAAATTCCCCCGCCACGGAATCCAATCTAATTTTTTTATAGAATGCCCCATCTTCGGGTTGTAATGCCGCGAGTTCATAATCTAAGTAGTTAAAATATCGGTTAAATATCTTAATAATTGTGAGGCAAGCCCTTTACCCCGCATATGGTAACCAGTAGTCACATACTCTACATAAGCAGTTTTTACAATGAAGTTGCCATTTATAGTGAAAACTCTATCTGTCCATAAAGCATGTGACACAATATTATCATCTAATATGCCTACAATATGAACAGCAGTTTGCATGAAGGTATATTGACTCCAAGGATCTTCATCAAAAGCTGTAAAACATAGCTCAGCAATCTGTTGTCGCTGTTGAGTATTA